>CAMPIZ010000049.1 GCA_946886675.1 uncultured Flavobacterium sp. | reverse complement strand
CTTGACTATCTCAAAAACAAAACTTTAAACTTATGAAGTGGAGAGGCCGAAGACAAAGTGGCAACGTTGAAGACAGAAGAGGTATTTCAGGAGGCAAAATAGCTGCCGGTGGTGGTGTAATCGCCATTATTGTTGTGCTTGTAAATATGTTTATGGGCGGCGATAACAGTGCCGTAATAAATGAAATAAACAATCAGCTTCAGCAAAACACTTCTACCGAACAGACTGTACCTTTAAGTGCTCAGGATGAAGAAATGGGTAATATGGTAAGGGTTATACTTGCCGATACGGAAGATGTATGGAATAAAATTTTTGAAGAGAACGGCCTGGTGTATGAAGAGCCTAAACTTGTTTTGTTTCGCAATTCTGTACAAACTGCCTGCGGAGGAGCTTCGTCAGCTTCCGGGCCGTTTTACTGCCCTGTTGACAGAAAAGTTTATATGGATCTTTCTTTTTTTGATGAGCTTGAATCACGTTTTGGAGCCAAGGGCGGAGATTTTGCCATAGCTTATGTAATAGCCCATGAAGTTGGTCATCATGTACAAACATTATTAGGCACATCGGTAAAAGTAAGAGAATTACAACGACAAACTTCCGAAAAAGATGCCAACAGACTGTCGGTAGCACAGGAGCTGCAGGCCGATTTTTATGCTGGCCTATGGGCTCATTATAACGAGGAAATGAACCGTGTGCTTGAAGATGGCGATATTGAGGAGGCTTTAAGCGCTGCCCATGCGGTAGGCGACGATGCCATACAAAAGCGTGCTCAGGGACATGTTGTGCCCGACTCTTTTACACATGGAACGTCTGAACAGCGTATGTACTGGTTTAAAAAAGGATTTGAAAGCGGCGACTTTAACTCCGGAGATACTTTTAAAGAATTGCTTTAATTATTCTTTTTAGCATTCATAATTCTCCACTGGTCCTCTATATACTTAATCTTGCGGACTTCCTTCTTTATAGACTCAAGTTCGTCTTCATAATAATCTTTGTCCTCCTGCCCTCTTTCATCTAGGTCTTCTGCCCTTTCCAGTAAAATATCAATAACGGGCTGTACCCTGTTTTTTACGTAAGGCGATAATTTGCTGAATAAATCTTCAAGTTGTTTCTTTATCATATTGCAAAATTGGCGAATTTTTAAACACTATAGTATCTTTTAACCGTTTTTTAATGGCGGTAAACTTTGTAACTTTGAGGTTTTAATTCTGTATTCGAATATCTTGAAAAAAATTCTGTTACTTTCCGATACACACAGCCATATAGATGATACCATACTAAAATATGTACGTCTGGCTGATGAAGTATGGCATGCCGGTGATATTGGCAATTTATCCGTTACCGATACTATAAAAAAAGAAAAGCCATTAAGAGCTGTGTATGGCAATATAGACGGTGACAAAGCCAGAATGGAGTTTCCCTTAAACAACAGGTTCTTTTGCGAAGGTGTAGATGTATGGATAACCCATATTGGTGGCTATCCCGGCAAATACAATCAGGCGGTAAGGGATGAAATCAAGACAAACCCTCCTAAACTGTTCATATGTGGACATTCACATATTTTAAAAGTACAGTTTGATCAGAAACTTAACCTGTTGCATATGAATCCCGGAGCAGCAGGAATTTCAGGATTCCATCAGGTGCGTACTATGTTGAGATTTGAAATAGAGGGCAACAAAATACAAAACCTGGAAGTTGTTGAATTAGGTAAACGAGGTTAATATAGTACAATTGAGAACATCCATTACATATAATCCCAAAAATGGGGAACATTTTAAAAAACAACTGTTAATCTGGGCACAGCAATACAGGGAAATTGTTTTTTTAGACAGTAATAATTATCATCAGCACTATTCGTCTTATGATGCTGTACTTGCAGTTGATGCGCTCACCTCTGTACAAACAGATTACCATCATGCATTTGATGATCTTAATGCTTACCATCTTACAACGAAAGACTGGCTTTTTGGCTATCTCTCTTATGACTTGAAAAACGATACAGAGAAACTCCATTCCAATAATTATGACGGACTTGAATTTCCGGATTTATTCTTTTTCCAGCCCAAGAAACTTTTTCTTATAAAAGGCGATAAAATTGAAATAGCTTACCTGAACATGTGCGATGATGAGATTGATGAGGATATTAAAGCTATTGAGCAAACTGAAGTCTCGGAAAGCCGGAATAACAGTGATAAAATTAAAATAGAACAGCGTATAAGTAAAGAAAGTTACATAGAGAAAGTGCAGCAAATGCTTGAGCACATTCACCTAGGTGATATTTATGAAGCCAATTTCTGTATGGAATTTTATGCTGAAAATGCAATTATAAATCCCGTCGAGAAATATTTAGCACTCAATGCACTGTCTGAGCCGCCTTTTGCAGCCTATTTTAAAAACCAGACGCATTACCTACTGTCTGCCTCACCAGAACGCTACCTGCGTAAGGAAAGCTACAAAATAATCAGCCAGCCCATAAAAGGCACAGCACGAAGAAGTGAAAATACCGATGAAGATGCAGCTATAAAAACTGAATTAACGAAGAACGAAAAAGAGCGTTCGGAAAATATAATGATTGTAGACCTTGTACGTAATGATCTGTCGCGTACCGCGCAAAAAGGCTCTGTTAATGTGGAAGAATTGTGTGGCGCCTATACATTTAAGCAGGTACATCATCTTATATCTACAGTAGTATCAAAATTAGATGAGGAACACACATCTGTAGATGCTATTAAGGCTTCTTTTCCTATGGGAAGCATGACCGGAGCTCCAAAGATATCTGCCATGCAGATTATTGAGAAGCTTGAAGAAACAAAACGTGGATTATACAGTGGAGCCGTAGGTTATTTTACGCCAACAAATGATTTTGATTTTAATGTGGTTATCAGGAGTATATTATATAATGCAGAGAATCAATATGTATCTTTTTCTGTAGGAAGTGCTATTACATCTAAAGCCGACCCTGAAAAAGAATATGAAGAATGCCTTTTAAAAGCCAAGGCCATGAGGATGGTGCTGGAGTAGTTGTTTACCTGTAAATTGATTACTTTTGAAAATGCTTTCTAAACTTCAGAAAACCTTAAACAGCGAGCTTGCTTTCCTAAAAAGCAAAAAACTACTTCTTGCCACAAGCGGTGGTATTGACAGTATGGTTTTAGCTCATATTTTTAGGGAACTGCAATATGATATTACCTTGGCACACTGCAATTTTAATCTTCGCGGAAAAGAAAATGACGGTGATGAAGCGTTTATAAGAGCATATGCTGCCAAAAATAATATTCCGTTGTTTGTTACCCGTTTTGACACAAAACAATATGCAGAAGATGCTAAACTATCTATACAGGTAGCTGCAAGAGAGTTACGATACCGCTGGTTTTATGAATTAATAGATGAAAATGGGTTTGATTATTTATTAACTGCCCATCATCTGGACGATAGCCTTGAAACGTTCCTTATAAACCTTACAAGAGGCACAGGGCTGGAAGGACTGACGGGAATACCGCAGCAGAATGGCAGGATAGTACGTCCCTTATTGTCTTTCGCCCGAAAGGAAATTGAAGAGTATGCCACCTCAAATAATATTAACTGGCGTGAAGACAGCAGTAATGCATCTGATAAATACCTTAGGAACAAGCTTAGGCATGATGTAGTCCCAGTACTAAAATCACTAAACAGTTCGTTTACCGAATCTTTTGAGCAAACACTCAAAAACCTGCAGCAGACACAATCACTTGCTGAAGATGCGGCAGTATTGATTTACAAACAAGTAGTTACTGAGAAAGAAAATCAGAAGCTCATAAATGTAACAGAGTTGTTAAGGCTGCCAAATTATAAAGCCTATCTGTATCAATGGCTATACACTTTAGGTTTTAAAGCCTGGGAAGATATATATCAGTTGCCTTATGCACAGTCCGGTAAGTATATCTTGTCCGGTGGCTTTAGGCTGCTAAAAGACAGGGATACGCTTATATTAGAACCACATACAGAAACAGATGAAGGTATTTATGAAATCCCTTTAGATACAGGTTCAATAGATTATCCTATACCTTTAAGAATATCAGATGTTAACAAAATATTAAAAAAACCTGACAATAACATAATTTACGTGGATGCAGCTACGCTAAAATTTCCGTTATTTGCAAGGAAGTGGCGCGAAGGCGACTATTTTTGCCCTACAGGAATGAAGGGACAGAAAAAAAAGGTATCAAAATTCTTTAAGGATGAAAAAATGTCTCTAAGTGAAAAAGAAAATACCTGGCTGTTATGTTCCGGAGAAGATATTGTATGGATAATAGGCCGCCGGGCTGATGAACACTTTAAAGTAACTGAGGAAACAACCAAAATTTTAAAAATAGATGTATTATAAGTAATGAAAAAAACTGTTTTATTATTCTTTTTTATGCTTGCCTCACTGGCAGGTAGTGCGCAAATACTGGATCCGGTAAAATGGACATCAACAATTGAAAAAAAATCTGACAGCGAGTATGTTCTCATCTTTGATGGTGAGATTGAAGAAAACTGGCATGTTTACTCTCAGTTTACTGCAGAGGGTGGCGTACTGCCACTGGAAGTATTATTTGACAATGCCGAAGGCAACTTTGAAACTGTAGGCAAAGCTGAGGAAAGTGAAACCAAAAAAGTCTTTAATGATATATTTGGCGTTGAAGAAACTTTCTTTGACAAGCATGCACAGCTTAAACAAACAATAAAAATAACAAACCCTGATAATAGCCTGATAAAGGTTGAACTTTCTTATCAGGTTTGTAAAGAGGTTTGTATACAGCAAAATAAGCTCTTCGTTTTCGACCTAAAAACTATGTCTTCTAAGGAAGTACAAAATTTTGAGGAAGCTGCAGCCGAAACACCTGTAGTGAAAAACACAAGCGATAAAAATATTGAAAAAACAGATAAAGGAGAAGAAAAAGAAAAAGGATTGCTTGCTATATTTTTTATAGCATTCTTTTCGGGATTTGCCGCATTGCTTACGCCATGTGTCTTCCCTATGATACCTATGACGGTAAGCTTCTTTACCAAACAGAGTAAAACAAGGGCTGCCGGTATCAAAAATGCATTTATTTATGGTATATCAATCATAGTGATTTATGTATTGCTGGGTACGCTTGTTACAGCTATATTTGGGGCAGATGCATTAAACGCGCTTTCTACTAATGTTATTTTCAACCTTGTTTTCTTTTTACTATTAGTTGTTTTTGCTTCTTCATTCCTTGGAGCATTTGAAATAATGCTTCCAAACTCATGGGCTAATAAGGTTGACCGCCAAGCAGACAGAGGTGGTATTGTAGGCATCTTATTTATGGCGTTAGCATTAGCTATTGTTTCCTTCTCCTGTACAGGCCCTATAGTGGGTACACTGCTTGTTGAGGCTGCTTCAAAAGGAGGAATAGCTCCTATTGTGGGTATGCTTGGGTTCTCCCTTGCACTGGCATTACCATTTATGCTTTTTGCCATGTTCCCCGGGTGGCTTAATTCACTACCAAAATCTGGTGGTTGGCTAAATACTGTAAAGGTATTTTTAGGATTTCTTGAACTAGCGCTTGCGTTTAAGTTTTTATCAAACGCCGATCTTGTACTACAAATGCATATACTGGAAAGAGAAACTTTCCTTGCTATTTGGATAGCTATTTTTGGCGCAATGGCTTTATACCTTTTTGGAAAAATTACACTGCCACATGACAGTCCTTTAAAATCTATATCTGTAGGCAGATTGTATTTAGGTTTACTAACACTTGCTTTCACTATATATCTGATACCTGGTTTATGGGGTGCACCTCTTAAACTGATAAGTGGATTCCCTCCACCAATGAATTATAGTGAATCTCCTTTTGGATTTGGCGGATCAACACAGGCAGTTGATAATGGTGCAATCCCTGAAGGTGCTAAACTTGCAACACACGGTATTATTGCTTTTGAAGATTATGAAACCGGACTTGCTTATGCTAAAGAAGTAAACAAACCTGTTCTTATTGACTTTACAGGATATGCTTGTGTAAACTGCAGAAAAATGGAAGAGCACGTATGGTCTGACGAAAGAGTTTTGTCAATCTTAAAAGAAGAAGTAGTACTTATCTCTCTATACGTAGATTATAAGAAAGAACTACCTGAGAGCGAACAGTATATATCTGAAACTACCGGAAAGAAAATAAAGACTATAGGCAATAAATGGAGTGATTTTCAAATTACTAAATATAAGGCCAATGCACAGCCCTACTATGTATTGATAAACCTTAATGAAGAAAACCTTAACGATCCTGTAGGCTATACGCCGGATATTGAAGAATATCAAAACTGGTTAAGATCAGGAATTGACAACTTCAAAAAATAAAAATAAAGCCCTCATGTGAGGGCTTTATTTTTATATATCGTTAATCAGTTTTCGCGCTGCTGTTTGTACAGGATCCCATACAGGAGAAAATGGAGGCGCATAGGAAAGATCCAGATTAATAATATTTTGTAGTGTAAGATTATGAGTAAGTGCCGTAGCAATAACGTCTATACGTTTTGCAGCTCCCTCCTCACCTATTATTTGGCCTCCAAGCAGCCTTCCACTGTTCTTTTCGGCGAGCAGCTTTACTACAATTTTTTTAGCCCCAGGGTAATAATGTGCCCTTGTACGGCTTTCTATAATTGCTGTTACATATTCTATTTTTAGCTTTTTAAGCTGCTTTTCAAGCATTCCTGAACGGGCTACTTCATAACTGCATACTTTGCACACCGCAGTACCTACCACACCAGGAAATACAGGTTTTTCACCTGCTATACTACTCCCGGCAACAAGACCTGTTTTATTTGCTACAGTGCCTAAAGCAATATATATATGTTCTTTGCTTACAAGATTCAGACTCTCGGTACAGTCGCCTGCAGCCCATACATCAGATATATTTGTCTGCATTTGAGCATTAACCTTTATAGCTCCTTTTACTCCCAATTCAATTTTTGTGTTTTTTATAAACTCTGTGTTTGGTGATGATCCCATTCCTAAAATCACCATATCTGTAGGTATCGTTTTTTTGTTGGTAACAACGTCTGTAACTTTACCATCCTTCAGTTCAAACCCTGTAAGCTCTTCATTTACAAAAAGCTTTACTCCTAAACCCTTTACTGCTTCAGAAACCATTTTACCCATATCAGGATCAAGAGTATTCATTACCTGCTCTGAACGGTTTATTAAAGTTACCTCCAAACCTCTTTCTAAAAGTGATTCGGCCATTTCAAGGCCTATATATCCACCACCAACAATCACAGCCGTTTTAGGGGTCTTTTCCTCAATATAACATTCAATGTTAATGCCGCTCTTAAGAGTTGTTACACCAAAAACATTCTCAGCATCATACCCTGTTACATCCGGACAAAAAGCCTTTCCTCCTGTTGCTATAAGCAGTTGGTCATAGCTTTCCCAAAACTCTTTGTCATTCTTTTTATCGCGTACTTTTATTCTTTTTTTATCAGTATCAACAGCCATAACTAAATGCTGTGTATGAACATCAATTTTATATTTAGTCCTGAATTCGTCGGGACTTCTAACTATAAGCTCTTCGTATGTCTTAACCTTTTCGGATATATAATAAGGAATACCACAAGCCGAATAGGATGTAAAATCTGATTTTTCAAAAACCACGATTTCCCTGTCAGGCTGTTCTCTCCTCACTTTTGATGCGGCACTCATACCCGCAGCATCACCACCTATAACTACTAATTTGTTTCCCATACTTTAATACTCATCATATATTTTAATCCGTTTCTGTACAAAGCGTGCCGTTAAGCCATGAATAAATACAGAAAGGAAAATTATTGCCATTGTTATTTCGAATAATTTTTCGCTGTCCTTAAATTCAGCCGCTGTTAAGGCATAAGCCAGGTAAAATACAGAGCCTATCCCGCGTACGCCATAAAAAGACATTACAAACTTTTGGAACTTATTAAGGTCTGTTCCTAAAAACGACAGATAGCCTGCTGCCGGCCTTACTACAAACACCATTAATAAAGCTATTAAAATAACTTCTGCTTTAAGAAATATTATATAATGTGATGCTATAAAAACTCCAGTAGCAATAAAAATTAATGCCACTACCATGCTTTCCAGTTCTTCATTAAAATCATGAAGGCTGTCCATATGCTTTTCAAATTTTTCGTAACGGCTAAACATACAGGCAGCTATAAATACAGCTATAAACCCATAACCTCCTATAATTTCTGTAACTGCATATGGAAGCAGCGTTAGCGAAAGGGATAAAATCCCCCTGCTTATTTCACTAAGCATGTCACGGGA
Source organism: uncultured Flavobacterium sp. (assembly GCA_946886675.1). Next base: position 875 of record CAMPIZ010000049.1, on the reverse strand, counting down.
GGTAATAGAAAATACAATTTTGTATAATCCCCAGCCTGAGAGTAAACCTATAGCAACCCCCAATACTATTTTAAGCAAAACATCGTGAAGCAGCCACTCTCCTATCCAGTTTTCATACTCATACCCATTAATCGCAGCCATAATAGCGAAATAAGTAAATGGGAAAGCAAGTCCGTCATTAAGCCCGGCTTCTGATGTTAGCCCGAGCCTTATTTTTGAACTGTCATCTTTACTGGGCTGTGAAGTCTGCAATTCAGACGCAAGTACAGGATCTGTTGGTGCAATAAGAGCTGCAAAAAGTATTGCCGTGGCAGGCGCAAGCCCTACCAGCCACCAGCTAAGGTATCCTGCCGCAATTATAGTAAGAGGCATGGCAATTATAAGAAGCCGGAAAGAATATTTCCATGTACTCCATTTAAAAGGCTGCTTTATTTTTAATCCGGCATTAGTAAGCGCTACAATAACCACAAACTCTGTTACTCTTTTTATAAGCTCAAGATGTTCGAGCGGTTGAAAGAAGTATCGGAAAAACAAAAAATAGCTTAATATGCCTACAGCAAGGTATATTATAGGTGCAGAAACAAACTTTTGCTTCATAAGTACCGGCACTATAGCAGCCATTAATGCAATGCACCCGGCAATTAACAGCAATACATCATAATGCTCCAGGCTAAAATAGTTGTGCATTTTTATTTTTTTGTTTTTGGTATAGGACTGTAAGTTATTGAAGATTTCACTTTAAAAAAAAGACCGCTTTATATTTTAAGTGTTATTTATGAATTATTATAATTTTTCTTACTTTCGGATTCTCAATTTTAGTATATGCTGATAAAAGTTTTCGGGTGCGCTGTTGTTGGGGTCGAAGCTACCACCAT
>CAMPIZ010000048.1 GCA_946886675.1 uncultured Flavobacterium sp. | reverse complement strand
AGCTAATGTCAAAACACCAAATTAACGGCTTCACACTTATAGAGCTTATGATCACCGTCCTCATCGCCGCGATTTTGGTTGCCGTGGCTATCCCCAACTTTAATACCATGACTTTAAATAAAAAAGATAAAGAACGAAATTTACATTATAAATCTCACTTTAGCGAAGATTATTCGGTAAGGATGTACCCAAAAGTTGAGGATCATAACGAGTTGTTTACTATAAAAAAGCTTAAATAAATTAACCTAGCATTTTCCTGGCTTTTTCCAAATCTTCGGGTGTATCGATACCTATACCTGCGTGGCTTGTTTCTACCATTTTTATTTTCTTGCCATATTCAAGGTAGCGCAGCTGTTCCAGTTTTTCTGTTGCTTCAAGGCTCTGCATAGGTAATTTATAAAAATCCATAAGAGCATGTTTCCTAAAAGCATATATACCAATGTGCTTATAATATTTAGCCCCCCCCTGCCTGTCTCTTGGATACGGAATAACCGATCTTGAAAAGTAAAGCGCATAACCTTTCTGGTCGGTTATCACCTTTACAATATTAGGATTTTCAATATCCTCCCAGTCTTTTATTTCTATCATTAGAGATGCCAGGTCTGTTTCATGAGCTGCATCACTTTTAAAAACCTCGAGTACATCCGCCAGTGGTTCTTTATTAATAAAAGGCTCATCACCCTGAACATTTACAACAATATCCACATCAAGGTTAGCTACAGCTTCGGCAATACGGTCGCTTCCGCTCTCGTGTTCTTTTATGCTCATTATTGCCTTACCGCCATTTGAAGTAATTTCATTAAAAATTATATCAGAATCTGTTACCACAAAAACATCGTCAAAAAGCGCTGTGTTCACGGCTGCCTCATAAGTACGGGTAATAACTGTTTTACCTCCTAAATCCTGCATTAATTTTGCCGGAAAACGTGTAGAGGCATATCGTGCCGGTATAACTGCTATAATTTTCATAATCAAAAACTACAAATATTTATTCTTCAAAATTATCATCTTTAAAACCTATAAGGTATAATTTATTTTTTGCACGGGTAACCGCAGTATATAACCAGCGTATATAATCCCTGTCTATTCCCTCCGGCAAATAAGGCTGCTCTATAAAAACTGTATTCCATTGCCCACCCTGAGATTTATGGCAGGTAATAGCATAGGAGAATTTTACCTGCAACGCATTAAAATACGGATTATTTTTAACCTTCATAAATCTTCGGTAGTTGCTCTCACCTTCATAATCCTTTTGTACTTCCTGATACAGTCTGTTAGCCTCTTCATAAGTAAGCGAAGGTGATTCACTTGTTATGGTGTCCAGCAACAATACTGTTTCAAAGGGAGGCTGGTTACTGTAATCCACCATTCTTACTTTTACCTTAGCAAACTTAAAGCCGTACAATTCTTCTATCCTGAAAATTTCAAGAATTTCAATTATATCGCCATTTGCTATAAACCCTGCTTCCGATTTTTCGGTTAACCAAAAATAGTTATTCTTTACAACCATTAAAAAATCTCCTGTAGAAAGTTCACTCTCACGGGATAAAATTTTATTTCTTATCTGTTGGTTATATAAATTTGCCCGTTTATTAGAGCGTACAATAAAAGCTGTATCTTCTATACTAAAGTTACTGTATGCCTGATTTATGGCATCCTGTATATCATACCCGTCTACAAGGCGGATAATATCTTTAAAGCCTCTTACCTTAAACTGAAACGAATCAATAAATTCAGATTTAAGTATCTCTCTCAGTTCTGTAGCGTTATATAATATCCCGGAGTCTGTCTCCTGACGCATCACTTCATCAAGCTCTATATGCTGAACTTCTTTACTGTAATGTAAAGAAAGCGTATTTGTATTTAATGCAGGGCTTATATCAAGATTAACAGGTGGCAGCTGTGCCGTATCCCCTATTAATATCATTTTACAATTATTTCCCGAATAAACATACGATATAAGATCGTCGAGCAAAGAGCCATTCTCATACATTTTTGATTCAGCTGCAATATCTGATATCATAGAGGCCTCGTCTACAATAAAAATAGTGTCTTTAAATTTATTCTGCTGAAGCGTAAACCCCATTGCTCCACCACTGTCTTTTTTAGGAAAATAAATACGCTTATGTATAGTGTAAGCAGGTTTGTGTGAATAATTAGCTATAACTTTTGCAGCCCTGCCTGTAGGTGCCAGTAAAACATATTTTTTACCCGCATCTTGTAAATGATTAACAATAGTACTTATAATGGTGGTTTTTCCGGTACCGGCATATCCTTTCAGGACAAAAATTTCATCACTGTGCCCATTTGTAATAAATTCCGCAATTTTAAGTAAAAAAACATCCTGTTTATGGGTTGGATTAAACGGAAAATTTTGTTTTAATACTTTGTAAAATGTGCCTGAATTCATTAATGTGATAAAAATTTTTTTTGATGAAGTTCAAAGATAAGGCGATTTTTATGACTAGCCCGTGCCAAACCAAAAAAGAATGTAAATTTGTAGCTCATCAAAAAAAACTTAATGAGCGATACCATCACAACAAAAAACTATAAAAAACTTTCGATGAAAATAGCCCTCAACGAAATGTCTTTTTGTTGTTTTGATACTTTAAATCAGGAAATCACAGATTTTCAGACTATAGCTTTCTCTGTACTGCGGCCTTTGGAAGACCAGTTATGGAAAACGTTTGTAAACCACCCTGAGCTTATGAACAATTATGATGAAGTAATTGTACTTCACGATAACAGCCTTAACACATTTGTGCCTAATGCCCTTTTTGAGGAAGAATACCTGGGAAGCTATCTGCAGTATAATACAAAGGTTTTTGATACAGACTTTTTTGCTTATGATATTATTGAGAACTATGATATTAACAATATTTATGTTCCCTTTATGGACATAAATAATTTTTTGATAGACAGGTATGGTACTTTTGAATATAAAAATGTAAACAGCGTACTTGTTTCCAAACTTCTTGATGCCTCAAAAAACAATGAAGAGAAACAGGTTTTTGTGCATATTCAGGACACTCATTTTGAGATAGTTGTTGTAAGGAATCAAAAGCTATTGCTGTTTAATTCTTTTGAATATAAAACTCCTGAAGACTTTCTTTATTACCTGCTTTTTACGTTGGAACAACTTCAGCTTAACCCTGAAACAGTTAAGGTTTCAATATTAGGAAGAGTGCATGAAGATGATAATTATTTTGGAATTGCCTATAAATACATAAGAAATGTAGTGTTGTTTGAGACTGGTATGCTGCAGGATAAATGGAATAAAACTAAAAACGAGGCTTTAAGGCATTATATACTCTTTAACTCATGAGAATAATTTCCGGAAAATATAAGGGGCGCAGGATTACTGCTCCTAAAAACCTCCCTGTACGTCCAACTACAGACATGTCTAAAGAATCACTATTTAACATCCTTAATAACAGGCTTGATTTTGAAGGCCTTAAAGTATTGGACCTGTTTTCGGGAACGGGAAATATAAGTTATGAGTTTGGTTCGCGTGGGGCAGATAGCATTACCGCTGTAGATGCTGATTTTGGATGTATAAAATTCATTAAAAAAACCGCAGAGGAATTTGACTTGCCTATTATGGCCCTTAAAAGTGAAGTTTCAAAGTTTTTGAAAACCAGTAAGTCATCTTATGATATAATTTTTGCCGATCCGCCTTATGATATGAATCAGGAGCAATTTGAAGAAATTGTTACGCTTGTATTCGAAAATGAACTTCTTGAGGAAAATGGCATGATGATTATAGAACATTCAAAATATACCAGGATGGATCATTTAATGAATTTTTCTTTTCAGAAAAATTATGGTGGTTCATTTTTTTCATTCTTTGAGTTTGATAATGAAACATTTGAAGATGCAGGTATATCTGATGACGATGAAATTGAATAATCCTTACCAATAACTATAAACAACCCTTTTCGGGTAAAATTGCTATGAAAAAAATTTATTTATTAGTTCTTTTATTTATTGCTGCACCATTATTTTCTCAAACCTATTTTAAGTTTAATGCTCCTTCTACCCTTTTGGGGATTCCGCAGATAGGTATTGAAACCTCTTTAGGAAAAAAAATAACCTTTCAGGGGGATGTTCTGGGTTCCTATTGGAATTCCGTTAATGGCGCGCCATTTAAAACTATAATGATTTTTGCAGAAGGGCGTTATCATTTTAGAGAAAAATATAATGGCTTATATCTTGGCGGGCATATTGGAGGAAGTAAATTCACGCTTCAAAAATGGAACTATATAAATAAAGGTCTGTATCAAAAGGGGTATGCTATGTTTTTTGGATTTACCGTGGGTTATCAATTTAAGCTTAATGATAAATGGATGGTAGATATGTTTATGGGTGGTGGTAATCAGCAGGCTGCTTATAAAGGCTACTACCTGGGAACAGAAGAGCGTTATGACCCCGCTAAAGATTATAACAAAAGTGGAGAATGGCTGCCGTATCGTGCAGGGATAATGTTTAGTTACAGGTTATAAAAAATTAAGCAGGCCTGTAAGCCGGATTCTGTATTACACATAAAGTATAACCCTTATCATTTATCTGGGCCATACATTACTGTATGGCTCAATCTGCCTACCCCCCGGCATTGGGCGGGCAGCCCTTAATAGCCGGTATACATGGCATTTCACCGCATAGAGTTTACCTGATTTCACTACAGCATTACCTGTACATCCTTTCTGTTGCACTTGTCCTCTTTTCTGCATTTGCAGAAAATGACGGGCGTTACCCGCTATGCTGCCCTATGGTGTCCGGACTTTCCTCACCACACTATGTGTGGAGCGATAAGGCGGCCTGCGGCGCAAATATACAATATTAAAAACAGATTCTGTTATTAGATTCTACAGGTATTTTTGTAATAAAAAACTGTCTGTTAGTTTAACATTTCGTTGGCAGCAAAGCAGTCTTTTAATCTTTAATTTTAGTTTATAAAACAAGCTAACTTTAAAAAAAAATACTATGGACAGACAGATGTATCACTATGCAACGGTGTCTAAAGCCCTTGAAGAACTTTATCAAAAAGGCTTTACTACCGATTTTAACCTTGAGGAAGACAGAATCAAACAGCATTGCGCAGATTTTACTATTGAGCATATTTATCGTTATGAAGGAGAAACAGACCCAGCTGATGAAGCAACTGTTTATGGCATTCAGTCAAAAGATGGTGAAAAAGGAGTTTTTGTTGCCGGTTATGGCGCCCATACAGAAAAAAGCGCTGCAAAAATGCTTCATGATCTAAGTATTAAAGGCCGCGAGGAAGGCTGCGCCGAAAACGATGAGCTGGCTTAAAAAAAGACTTGAAAAAATAGGTAACGATCCTAAGGTTACCGCTAAAGCCGTTGGTTTACGCTATTCTCTTAACTGTAGTAAAGGTTATTACAGAAAGCGAAGGCCCAATGGCTTTAGCTATATTGACCATGACGGTAATAAAATAACAGAAAAAGAAGTTTTAGAACGCATTAAAAAACTAGTTATACCCCCAGCCTGGGAAAATGTATGGATATCTCCTTATGAAAATGGCCATCTTCAGGTTACCGGGAATGACGCTAAAGGAAGAAAACAATATCGTTATCATCCGGAATGGACCAAAATAAGGAATCAGTCTAAATTTTACAGGCTTAGAAGGTTTGCACTGGCACTCCCTTCTATAAGAGAACAGGTAGACAAAGACCTTAACCGAAAAGGTCTGCCCTATGAAAAAGTTGTTGCTTTAGTAATAAAGCTTATAGAGCTTACTAACATACGTATTGGTAATGATGCGTATAAAAAACTTTATGGCTCTTTTGGGCTCACCACACTACGCGATAAGCATGTAAAATTTGAAAAATCTACTGTTTGGTTCGATTTTACAGGCAAAAAAGGCATAAAGCACAAAATAAAGCTGCAAAGCCGCAGGCTCGCCAGTCTTGTAAAAAAATGCAGGGATATACCGGGATACGAGCTATTTCAGTATTATGACGATGATGGCAAGCATCACAGTATTGGTTCTGGTGATGTAAATGCCTATCTTAAAGAAGTTACAGGTGAAGATTTTACCGCAAAAGATTTCAGGGCCTGGGCAGGAAGCCTTAATGCCTTATGTGCTTTTCATGAAATTGGCGAACATACCAGCATAACAGATTGTAAAAGAAAAATTGTAAATGTACTTGACAGTGTTGCCGAAAAACTTGGAAATACACGATCTGTATGTAAAAAATATTATGTCCACCCTACTGTAATAGCCTCTTATGAAAAAGGTTCTATCTGGAACTATAAACCCGACAGTATTATGGAAGAAAGCCTTAATTCTGAAGAACAGGCACTTTTAAATTTGCTGACATCGGAAGATATTGCCGAAGTAGTAGCCTGACGCCATTTACTCTTATAAACTGTTAGTAAGTTTTAATTATTCCTTTTTAAACTACATGGATTTTGCTGGTGCAATTAGTATATTTGCTGTACAGATATTTTTATGGAACAGTTTATTGTATCAGCCCGCAAATACCGCCCACAAACCTTTAAGGATGTTGTGGGACAGCAGGCTATTACAAATACACTTCTCAATGCCATAGAAAATAACCATCTTGCACAAGCATTACTTTTTACAGGCCCCAGGGGTGTTGGTAAAACCACCTGTGCACGTATACTGGCTAGAAAAATAAATCAGGAAGGATATGATGATCCAACCGAAGATTTTGCTTTCAACGTTTTTGAGCTTGATGCCGCTTCCAACAACTCGGTAGACGATATTCGCAACCTTATAGATCAGGTAAGGATACCTCCGCAAACAGGAAAATATAAAGTATACATTATAGATGAGGTACACATGTTGTCTCAGGCTGCCTTTAACGCATTCCTGAAAACGCTGGAAGAACCGCCTAAGCATGCTATATTTATACTCGCAACTACAGAGAAACATAAAATTATACCTACCATTTTATCACGCTGTCAAATCTTTGACTTTAAGCGTATAACTGTAAGAGATGCTAAGGAACATCTTGCTGAGGTTGCAACAAGCCAGGGTATAAGATTTGAAGATGATGCACTGCACATTATTGCACAAAAGGCTGATGGCGCTATGCGTGATGCGTTATCAATATTTGACAGGGTTGTAAGTTACTGCGGCAGTAACCTTACACGTCAGGCGGTAACCGAAAACCTTAATGTGCTTGATTATGAGTACTATGTAAAAGTAACTGATCTTATACTTGAAAATAAAATTCCGGAACTGTTACTTACCTACAATGAAATACTTGCAAAAGGTTTTGACGGACACCATTTTGTAGCCGGACTTGCTTCACATTTCCGTGATTTACTGGTTTGCCAAAATCCTGCAACACTCATATTACTGGAAGCCGGTGAAACAGCCCAAAGTATGTATGGAGCCCAGGCACAAAAAGCCAGCCAGCATTTTTTACTGCAGGCAATCGATATTGCAAATGATTGCGACCTGAAATATAAAACAAGCCAGAACCAAAGGCTTTTAGTCGAACTTTGCCTTATGCAGCTTGCCTCCATCACCTTTGATGGAGAAAAAAAAAAGCTGACAAATTTATAATTCCTGCTCATTATTTTAAAATTCAGCAGGCAGGAACATCAATAGCCAAAGCTGTACAAAAGGTAACAGTTTCAACACCTGATAAAAACACAGGCATCTCCCCTCTTCCTGCCAAAGAGCTTGAAGTAGAACAGCCCGTACAGGTTATTCCCCCTCCAAAACCAAAACCTGAGCCTGAAGGAGTTAAGGTTTCTGCATTATCACTTTCCAGTATAAAATTAAAACGAGAAATTGCTGAAACACAAAAAGATGTACAGCGAAAACAGGATGAACTTCCAAGGGAAAGTTTTAATGAAACCGACATGCGCCTCCTGTGGAATAAATTTGCCCAAAGGCTTAGTGATACCGGCCAAAAAATCATGGCTACTTACATGCAGATAAATGACCCCGTACTCATGAAGGATGGCTATACTATAAAGCTTGAGCTTCCCAATGAAGGATCTAAAGTTGATTTTGATAACAGTAAAATTGAACTTTTGGGGTATTTAAGAGGTAAGCTCCATAATCATGATATTGTTATAGAAACACATGTAAATGAAACGGTAGAAAAAAAATATGCCTTTACACCCGAGGAACGCTATGAAAGGCTTAAAGCCATTAACCCCGCGCTTGATTTACTAAGAAAAACATTCGATCTTGATATATAAAAAAGGCTGCAAAATGCAGCCTTTCGCTATTTGATTACTTTTTGTTTCCACTCTATTCCACTTATATCAGTAAGAGTAAGTTCATATATTTCAGATGGTAATTTACTTAGCACATCATCTTTTAGCGTTATAATTGCTTTTGCGCCTAAAGGAATAACTAAACTATGTTTGCCCGGTTTAACCTTCACTACATATTTATTATCAATACTTTCTTGCCCAAGTTCTGATAATGCTTCTGAATCTAGATTATAAACACTTTCTCCTTTACTATTAGCAAGGTTTACACCAATTAAAAATGAACCGTATACATCGGCTCCTTCCACTCTATATACAGAAAATATAAGATTATCGTTTTTAATAATTGGATCAATAATTTCAATTTTTGGCTTTACCGACTTATTATGCAGCTTACCCCATAATCCACCATGAAAATATTGGTTTGTAAAAAGTGTAAGCATAAAAATGAGCATTGCACCTGTTGTTGAGATTCTTTGAAAACAAGTTTTGCTTATCGGAAGATTTCCTGAGCTTAAAATCCTGAACCATTTTGCACTTGCAAACCTGGCCTTATTTTGAAGCCAATAATCTGCCGAGAGTTTACCCGAACCTGTCAAAAGCATAACGAAGCCACCTGCGATGCCTAAAACTCCAATCTGCCATTCATCAAGGCAGGTTGTGCCAAGCCATCCGGAGCCAAGCAATATTCCTAACGCCAGTAATATAACTCCTAAACTCATTAATCTTGTAAATAAACCCAGTATTATAAAAAGGCCAACAATAGCCTCAATAACAGTAAAGCCAATCATTGCAGTATTCAGGGTATCAGTATGTGTAACCAAATATTCTATAAGAGGCTTTATGCCTAATGCGTTTGGCAAAAAATTGTTGAACTTTTGACCTATATAACCTGCTGTATCGGGATCTAGTTTATTCTCCAGGATTACTCTTCTCCAAAAAGCGGAGAAATAAGTCCACCCCACAACAAGGCGCAAAGTAAGTGTAGCCGTACCGGCAAAATG
>CAMPIZ010000047.1 GCA_946886675.1 uncultured Flavobacterium sp. | reverse complement strand
AATCTGTACCAACCATAAACAGCAGTAAATATAAGGTACAGGCAAAAAAATGTTATTTTTAGTAAAACTTTTTTTATCAAACTGTAACATTTAAAACACTGCACAGTCATTAAATTAAACCGGGCACAAAAAAGTTGGAAAAAGTAACAACCGATATTAACCACCTGATAGCGCTATGCAAAGAGGGCAACCGAAATGCACAGTATGAAGTGTACAATATGTATTATAAGGCTATGTATAATACTGCACTGCGTATTGTGAAGGACACCCACTGGGCAGAAGATGTAATGCAGGAGGCATTTTTAAAGGCTTTTACAAAGCTCGGTTCATTTAAAGGGGAAGTGGCTTTTGGCGCATGGCTTAAAAAAATTGTTATAAACCATAGCCTTGACAATTATAAAAAGCTGCACAAAGAAGCCATAGACCCGATAGATAAAGTTCTCTATAAAATTGAAGACGACGATGGCAGGGAGAATGCTAAAGTTGACTTTGAACAGGTAAAAATCCAACAGGTAATGCAGGCTATGCAGTCGCTTAAGGAAAATTACAGGATAATACTCACCCTGCTGTTTATAGAGGGTTACGACCAGGAAGAGATAAGTGAAATAATGGAAATAACACCCGGCAACTGCCGTACAACAATAAGCAGGGCAAAAGAAAGCCTGCTTAAAAAATTATCAGGCCATGAATGAAGATAAAAATTTAAACGACCTGTTTAAAAGCTTTGAAGGGCAATGGGATACCCATGAGCCAGAAGCAGGCCATCAGCGCCGGTTTTTAGACAGGCTGGATGAAAAGAAGAAAAAGAAAAGCCTGCCGTTAACGCTGGTGCTGCCCATTGCAGCTGCCATATTAATACTCTTTGGCATTTTTACAATATACAAGCCCGGTAATACAACCGGCAGCGAAATGGCTAAGGTATCGCCTAAAGTTGAGGAAACGCAAATGTATTTTGCAGCAGTTATAGAAAAGGAACTGGCCAAGGTGCAGAAAGAGAAGTCACCCGAAACAGAGATGCTTGTTAGGGATGCACTTAACCAAATGAAAGTGCTGGAGGAAGATTATAATAAACTTACCAAAGAGCTTATAGAAAAAGGCGAAAGCAAGCAGCTTATGCACGCAATGATTACAAACCTGCAAACACGTATATCTTTCCTGGAAGAAGTACTTACAAGAATTGAAAACATCAAAAAACTTAAAGAAAACTACAATGAAAACACTACCATTTAAACTTATTGTATTACTGCTGCTTATTCCGGTAAGTGTTTTTTCCGGAGACCTTAAGCGTGGCAAGTATACAAAGGAGAAAAAAATACACAAAGCTTACATTGTCAATTCAAATGCTATGCTGGATGTGGCCAATAAATTCGGCAATATCTATGTAACTACATGGGATGAAGATAAAACCGATATTGATGTGGTAATAACAGTGAGCGGTAATAGCGAAGATAAAGTTGACAAAAGGCTAAGCACTATTGATGTTGAGTTTAATGCGCTTAAAAACCGCATAGGCGCCATTACAAGAATTGGCAGCGGCAATTACAACAACATCAGTATGGAGATAAATTATACCATTAAAATACCTAAAAACGGTGGTATTACCCTGCACAACCAGTATGGCGGCATTGTGGTGAGCTCTGTAAATGCACCTGCTGTAATTAAATGCGGATATGGATCTGTTAAATGTGAGAGCCTTAATAACATAAGCAATACCATAACATTGGCCTATTGTAATGGCAACAACTTTGACTATATAAAAGGCGGGACTGTGAATATAGAATATTCTGACCTGAATATTAATAAAGCCGGAAACCTGGATTTAGACAGTAAGTATACTGATGTGAAACTTGGAGATATTGGCGAAGTAAAATATAACTCCGAATATGGCAATATAAAAATAGCAAAAGCGGGTGTAGTTAATGGCCGCGGAATTTATATGGACTTCAGATTTGGTACTATTACCAGCCTGTTAAACATGAGTGCTAACTACGGTAATATAGAAGTAGATAATATTGAAGCCAATACCCGCAACGTTACTATAAACTGCGCCTACACAAATGTAGATCTGGGGGTTAGTGAGAATTATACATTTGATTATGAATTCTCTTTAAGCTACGGTAACCTTAATACACGACTACCGCTTAACCAAAGCGAAAAAAAAGAGCGTAATACAAGTACTTACTATAAGGGCTATTACAAAAGAAGCGGCAACAATAAAGTATATGTAAGGTCTGAATATGGAAATATAAACCTGAACAGGTCGTAAAAATAAAGTAAGCTAAAATAATATAAACCTTAATGCAACTATTTATGAAGCAAAACCGTCTATAAAGACATAATCAGTCATCAAAAATTCAATCATCAATCAAATCAATCATCATGAAAAAACAGTTATTAATGTTAGCATGCTTTTTTGCAGTGCTAACCGCTGCAGCACAAGGCAGCCAGGAAATTATTACCGGAAATGGTAAAAACGTAAAAGAAAAAAGGACAGTAACAGAGTTTAGCTCGCTTAAAATTAACGGCCCTTTTGAAGTAACACTGGTATCCGGCACTACAGGTACCATAACCCTTGAGGGGTCTGAGAATATTGTAAACCTTATTGAAGTAAGCGTGAACGACCGTACGCTTGAAATAAATCTTCCTAAAGACAAAAAATTTCAGGCGCACAAAAACAATAAGGTAGCTATAAAAATACCTTATTACACCAGCCTTAATACTATCTACCTTAAAGGTGCAGGCAGTATAACTTCCAGAAACACACTTAACACAAACATGAAGCTGCAGCTGGAAGGATCCGGCAGTATGGACTTCAATCTATATTCTGCACAGGGAGAGGCTTATGTACTGGGTTCTGGCTGTATAACACTTACCGGAGCCGTTCAGGATTTTAAATGTATGGTAATAGGTTCCGGCAGTATAAAGGCTTTAAAACTGGATTCATCAAATGTAAATGTAGCAGTATCAGGTTCAGGCAATGCGGATATTGTATGCAATCAGGCTGTTACAGGAAAAATAAGCGGCTCAGGCAATGTTGCAATAGCCGGAAATCCTAAAACACAGGATTTAAAACGTTCAGGTTCGGGAGAGTTTAAGGCTTTCTAACTTGTTTTATGCTTACTTTTTGCAACGAAAACCATCCCACTGTGTCCGGGATGGTTTTTTTTGTGAATATACTCAATCAAAAAAGCCATCCTTTATCGGGATGGCTTTTGTTATATTGCTATACTAATCTTATTTAATAAATTCAATTCTTTGAGTTTCTTCCATGTTGATGCTGTCGAAAAAACCCTGCTCATTCATCCATTCATCACTAAACACTTTACTCATGTAGCGTGAACCGTGATCTGGGAAAATCATGATAACATTACTGTTTTCATCAAACTCACCTGCTTCGGCATACTGCTTAACAGCCTGTAGTGCCGCGCCACTTGTATAACCTACAAAAAGGCCTTCAGTCTTGGCAATCTGCCTTGCTGTATGAGCACTATCCTCGTCCGATACTTTTATAAACTTATCTATAGCATCAAAGTCGGTTGCCGTAGGGATTAGGTTTTTACCAAGCCCTTCTATTCTGTAAGGATATATCTCTTCGTTATCAAACTCTTTGGTTTCGTGGTATTTTTTAAGTACCGAACCAAAAGCATCAACGCCTAAAATCTTAATATTTGGGTTTTGCTCTTTAAGGTAGCGTGCCGCTCCGGATATTGTACCTCCTGTACCGCTGCAGGCAACAAGATGCGTTATCTTACCATTTGTCTGCTCCCATATTTCAGGGCCGGTAGTAGTGTAGTGTGCATCTATATTCAGATCATTAAAATACTGGTTAATGTAAACAGATCCTTTTATCTCTTCATGAAGCCTTTTTGCCACATTATAATAAGAACGGGGATCGTCTGCAGAAACGTTTGCCGGGCATACATAAACTTTTGCCCCCATGGCACGCAGCATATCAATTTTATCTCTTGAAGATTTAGAGCTTACTGCCAGTACGCAGTCATAACCTTTAATAATGCTTACCATCGCAACACTGAAGCCTGTATTTCCTGAAGTGGTTTCGATAATGGTATCTCCCGGCTTCAGTATGCCTTTTTTCTCGGCTTCTTCAATGATGTAAAGTGCAATCCTGTCTTTAGTTGAATGGCCCGGATTAAATGCCTCTACTTTAGCGTAAAAATTTCCTTTTAATCCTTTTGTAATTTTATTGAGCTTAATCAGTGGTGTATTCCCAATTAATTCCAATACATTATTATAGGCTTTTATTTCTTCTTTCATAAAAAATAAGTTAGTAAGGTAAACTATTACAAAGTTTAATTGACCTCAAAACCTTGCAAATCTAACAAAAAAAATTTAATTACTCCTGAATTCCTTCTAAATCCAATAAAAAACTATACTCTTTTGCGACCTCCTTAAGAGCTTCAAAACGGCCGGAAGCCCCGCCGTGCCCCGCTTCCATGTTAGTATCAAGATAAAGTTGTTTATTATTGGTTTTTGTAACTCTAAGTTTTGCAACCCATTTTGCAGGTTCCCAATATTGCACCTGCGAATCGTGCAGACCAGTGGTTATAAGCATATTAGGATATTCCTGAGCAACTACATTATCGTAAGGTGAATATGACTTCATATAGTCATAATATTCTTTTTCGTTAGGGTTACCCCATTCATCATACTCCCCTGTAGTTAGCGGAATAGAATCGTCCAGCATTGTTGTTACCACATCTACAAAAGGAACCTGGGCTATAACGCCATTATAAAGTTGCGGCGCCATGTTTACAACAGCTCCCATAAGCAGTCCTCCTGCCGATCCGCCTTCGGCATACAAATGCTCCGGCGAAGTATATTTTTGCTCAATTACATATCTTGAACAGTCTATAAAGTCTGTAAAGGTATTTTTCTTTTTAAGCAGTTTTCCGTTTTCATACCATTCACGGCCCAGGTCTTCCCCGCCCCTTATGTGTGCAATGGCATAAATAAAGCCCCTGTCTAAAAGACTTAGTCTTATAGAAGAAAAATAGGCATCCATAGAAGCACCATAAGAGCCGTATGCATATAGCAGCAGCGGGTTTGTACCATCCTGCTTAATACCTTTTCGGTACACCATAGATATAGGCACTTTTGTTCCGTCCTGTGCGGTAGCCCATACCCTTTTTTCTTCATAATTGTTCTTATCAAACTTACCACCCAAAACAACCTGTTCTTTTTTAACAGTTTTCTCCTGTGTTTTCATATTAAAATCGATAACCGAGCTTGGTGTTGCTAGCGACTGGTAACCATAACGAAGCACATCGGTATCAAAATCAACATTTGTAGTGGTATAAGCAGTATAAGTTTCGCTTTCAAATGGCAGGTAATATTCATCATTACCATCCCACGGGCGAATCCTTATTTTATTAAGCCCGTTTGAACGTTCAGATATAACAAGGTAATTTTTAAAAATATCTATCCCTTCTACAAGCACATCTTCACGGTGCTCTAAAACATCTTTCCAGTTTTCCATCCCGGTTTTGCCCTCGGGAGTTACCATCAGCTTAAAGTTGGTAGCTTTGTCTTTATTGGTAACAATATAAAACTTATCTCCGTAGTGGCTTATATCATATTCCAGTCCTCTCGTCCTTGGCTGGAATATTTTAAACTCACCATCAGGTTTTTTAGCATCCAGTATCCTGTACTCGCTGGTTAGCGTACTACTGGAACCTATTACTATATATTTTTTAGATTTTTCCTTATACACATAAGTACTAAAGGTGTCGTCTTTCTCGTGGTATATAAGAGCGTCATTTTCGGAACCTGTACCTAATATATGCTTGTATATTTTTTCTGAACGAAGGGTAACAGGGTCTTTTCGTGTATAAAAAAGTGTTTTATTATCTCCTGCCCATGTAGAGCCTCCTGTTGTATTTTCTATTCTCAAAGGTAAAATTTCGCCCGTTACCAGATTTTTTACCTGTATGGTATACTGCCTTCTCGATACGGTATCTGTACCAAAGGCTGCCCATTTGTTATCTTCACTTATGTTAATGCCATTAAGGTTAAAGTAGTTATGCCCTTTTGCCATTTCATTACAATCAAACATAATTTCTTCGGGAGCATCAAGGCTGCTTTTTTTACGGGCATATATGGGATAGTCTTTCCCTGTTTCAAATCTTGTAATGTAGTAGTAACCGTTATATAGGTAAGGCACAGAAGAATCGTCTTCCTTAATCCTGCCTTTCATTTCTTCATACAGGGACTTCTGAAAATCTTTTGTATGTGCAGTAGATTGCTGGTAATATTCATTCTCTTTGTTCAGGTAATCAATTACTTCGGGATTTTCGCGTTCATTAAGCCAGTAGTAATTGTCTATCCTTATATCGCCGTGCTTTTCCAGTTTGGTTGGATTAATGGCTGCAACGGGCGGTATTATGGTTTCTGTCATTTTAGATTTTTTAGTTTGGGCTTCGGATGCAAAAATAACACAAACACAACTTATAAATAAGTGTTTTTTCATTCTTTTAAATGATTAGTATATAACTCTGCAATTTAATATTTTTGCGGAATAATTTTTAAAAATCTTAAAAAATGTTTGGAGATATTATGGGCATGATGGGTAAGCTTAAAGAGACCCAGCAAAAAATAGAAGAAACAAAGAAAAGGCTTGATACTGTTTTGGTTGACGAGCAAAGCAGCGACGGACTTTTAAAGGTTACACTTACCGCAAACCGTGAGGTTAAATCGATAACTGTGGCCGATGAACTGTTAGAAGATAAAGAGCAGCTTGAAGACTACCTTGTTCTGGTTATGAATAAGGCCATTGCAAAAGCAACAGCAGTAAATGAAGCAGAGCTTGGCGCTGTAGCAAAAGACGGCATGCCAAACATACCGGGACTGGATATGTTTAAATAATATTAAAGAATTTAGAAATTAGAAAGCGTGGATGTTTAATCTGCGCTTTTTTGATTTCAGAAAGATTACCTTGTCATTTCGATAGACATGAAATGTAGTGAGGATTCTCCTCCAAGGCTTTTCAACCCCAACACTAAACTACAAACTAAGCTTTTGCAGCGTTTCAAGCACATAATCGTGCATAACACCCTTGTAATCCAAATGGGTTACAATACGCAGTTTGCCTTTACCTAGTGCACTTATAAAAATGCTCTTTTGTTTTAGCTTGTCCATAAGCGCAGCCTCACTATATTGCGGTTTTATGGAAAATATTAAAATATTTGTCTCGACCATTTCCACTTTGTCAACCCAGTTAAGCTGCTGTAAAAGTGCACCTATTTCGCGGGCGCGTTTGTGGTCCTCTTCCATACGGCCTACATTATGCTGTAAGGCATAAAGGCCTGCCGCCGCAAGATAACCCGCCTGCCGCATACCGCCACCAAGTACTTTCCTTATACGTATTGCTTTATTTATGGTTTCTTTGATACCTATAAGAACAGAGCCTACTGGTGCACCAAGCCCCTTACTGAGACATACCGAAATTGTATCAAACATTTCACCAAACTGCTTAGGGTGCTGCCTCCTTGCCACAAGGGCATTCCAAAGTCTTGCACCATCAAGATGGTATTTAAGGTTGTTTGCAGCACAAACCTCTTTTATCTGCTTTAGGGTTTCTATATCATAACAGGCACCTCCGCCTTTATTGGTAGTATTTTCTATACAAACGAGTGTAGTAAGCGGGCTATGGTAAAAATCGGGCGGGTTAATGGCTTCTGCCACCTGACCTGCCGTTATCATACCCCTCTCCCCATCAATAAGCTTAGCCGAAACACCACTGTTAAAAGCAATGCCTCCGCCTTCATAATTATAAACATGAGCCCACTTATCGCAAATAAGTTCGTCGCCCGGGTTAGTATGCAGTTTTATGGCCGCCTGGTTTGCCATAGTGCCCGATGGAAAAAATAAAGCAGCTTCCATTCCAAAAAGTCCGGCAACAGCATCTTCAAGTTCGTTTACCGTAGGATCCTGTTTATATACATCATCACCCACTTTTGCCCTGAACATATGCTGAAGCATTTCGTGTGATGGCCTTGTTACCGTGTCGCTTACTAAATTTATTTCCATATTATGAAAAGTATAGCTTATTTTTGCAATACAAATCTACATTTATTTATGACAAATACCGAACAAATTAAAGGTATTATGGAGCGCCTTGGTGCGCTGAGGAGGTATCTTTGACATCGACAGGAAACTGATTGAAATTACTAACGAAGAAGAAAAAACCTTTGCTCCAGACTTTTGGAACAATGCAAAAGAAGCCGAAATTATAGTAAAAAACCTGCGCTCTAAAAAGAAGTGGGTAGAAGATTATGAAAAAGGCAATGCCATGGCAGAAGAGCTGCAGGTAATCTATGAATTTTACAAGGAAGGCGACGCTACCGAGGAAGAACTGGACAGCCAGTATGCCCAAACCGTGGCGCATATAGAGAACCTTGAGTTTAAAAATATGCTTAGCGACGAAGGGGACACCCTTAGTGCAGTATTACAAATTACTGCCGGGGCCGGCGGTACCGAAAGCTGCGACTGGGCCTCTATGCTTATGCGTATGTACATTATGTGGGGTGAAAAGGAAGGCTATAAGGTTAAAGAACTTAACTTTCAGGCTGGTGAAGTTGCCGGAGTTAAAACGGTTACCCTGGAGTTTGAGGGAGATTATTCCTTTGGATACCTTAAAGGTGAAAACGGCGTACACAGGCTGGTACGCATCTCCCCTTTTGACAGTAATGCAAAAAGGCACACTTCTTTCGCATCGGTGTATGTATATCCCCTGGCGGATGATACTATAGAAATAGAGATAAGCCCTGCAGACATCACATGGGAAACCATGCGTTCCAGTGGAGCAGGCGGACAAAATGTAAATAAGGTGGAAACAGCAGTGCGCCTTCGCCACCATCCTACAGGAATTATTATCGAAAATTCTGAAACCCGATCGCAGCTGGACAATAAAACAAAAGCTATGCAATTGTTAAAGTCTCAGCTATATGAAATTGAGCTTAAGAAGCGTCAGGCAGTGCGTGACGAAATTGAAGCTAACAAGATGAAAATTGAGTGGGGTTCCCAAATACGCAATTATGTAATGCATCCTTATAAGCTGGTTAAAGATGTGCGTACAAGCTATGAAACCAGTGATGTAGAAGGAGTTATGAACGGAAATATTGATGAATTTCTTAAAGCCTATTTAATGATGATGGGACAGAAAAGCGAAGAATAAATTTTTTATTATATGTCACTTTAACATACTTTAACACCCTTTCTTAC
>CAMPIZ010000046.1 GCA_946886675.1 uncultured Flavobacterium sp. | reverse complement strand
CTTTTATAGCAATTCCCAAGTATTATCATGACAGGCTTAGGCGGATAATGTATGAGTATGCTGAAATTATTGCAAAGGTTGATGGGAAAGTTACTCCCCAAGAATCGGAGAATTTAAAATATATAGCTTCAAAGCATCTGTCCTTGCAGAGTATAGAGCCAGTTGTTGTTTTAAAAAATGATAAAAACTCTATACAGGTTGCTGTGAAGGAAAAAAAATCTGATTTGAATGAAGTATTGGATGAGTTAAATGAACTGGTGGGTTTAGACAATATAAAGAATGATATTAAATCATTAATAAATATTGTAAATATTAATAATTTACGTAGAAAAGAAGGTTTGCCTGAGTTTAAATCATCATTACACTCTGTCTTTACAGGAGCTCCAGGTACAGGTAAAACTACTATCGCCAGAATGCTTGCAAAGATTTACAAATCATTAGGTGTGCTTAATAATGATAATTTTGTTGAGACAGACAGAAGTGGTTTGGTTGCAGGCTATGTAGGCCAAACGGCTATTAAGACAGATGAAGTTGTTAATAAAGCTATAAATGGAGTATTGTTTATTGATGAGGCTTATACTTTAAAGAGATCTACATCAGGTAATGATTTTGGACAGGAGGCCATTGATGTTTTATTAAAAAGGATGGAAGATCATAGAGATGAGCTTATTGTGATTGTTGCGGGTTATGGCGATGAAATGAAGCATTTTATAAATTCTAATCCCGGTCTTCAGTCAAGATTCAGTAGATATTTTCATTTTGAAGATTATACGGCTGATGAGTTGACTGAGATTTATAAGAGAATGAGTAAAAAAGCGGGTTTTATTGTAGATGAGGCAGCTATATTAAAAGTTAAAGATCTTTTTTCAATTCTGTATAGTTATAAAAATAAGCAGTTTGGTAATGCAAGACTTACCAGAAATATATTCGAGAAAACTTTTGAAAAGCACGCAAACAGGACTGCCGTAATAGCTCCTATTACAAGAGAAACATTAACAACAATAAGAGAAGAAGATATTCCTTATGAAGAATTTTTAAACGTAGTTTAATGTAAGTAGAATAAAATTTCTTCAGAATGTAGAGTGCGCCCAAAAGTTAGACAAATTTAGAATTAAAAACTTTCTTCATCAGGTACATTACTTGGAGCTACATGCTGCTGAAAGTCCAGTTTCTTTTTACGTAGCTCAAAGTTCTGGCCAAGGTATACCTTGCGCACCATCTCGTCGCTTGCAAGTTCTTCCGGTACTCCTGCTTTTAAAATCCCCCCCTCAAACATTAGGTAAGTCTTATCTGTAATAGCAAGGGTTTCCTGCACGTTATGGTCGGTAATAAGTATACCGATATTCTTATTTTTTAATTGAGCTACAATGCGCTGAATATCCTCCACTGCTACAGGGTCAACCCCTGCAAACGGCTCATCAAGCAGTATAAATTTAGGATCGGTAGCAAGGGCTCTTGCGATTTCGGTACGGCGGCGCTCACCGCCCGACAAAAGGTCGCCACGGTTGGTGCGGATATGCTGTAATGAGAACTCATCTATAAGCGACTCCATTTTTGCTTCCTGCTCTTTTTTGGAAAGCTTGGTAAGTTGTAATACGCTTAGTATGTTATCTTCAATACTCAGTTTCCTGAAAACAGATGCTTCCTGAGCCAGATACCCTATCCCATGCTGGGCACGCTTATACATAGGGAAATCTGTAATTTCCATGTTGTCAAGGTAAATCTTGCCTTTGTTAGGTTTTACAAGGCCCACGATCATGTAAAAAGAGGTAGTTTTTCCGGCCCCGTTAGGTCCCAGTAAACCTACAATCTCTCCCTGGTTTACCTCAACAGATATGCCTTTTACTACACTTCTCCCTTTATATGTCTTTACTAAATTATCTGCTCTTAAGATCATGTCTTTAGTTTCTTAAACGTTATTCTTTAGCACTGCTTTCTTCCAGGGCTTCCCAAAATTCATAAGCCCTTCTAAGGTGGGGTATCACAATGGTACCTCCTACCAGTGTAGCTATACTTAGTGCCTCCATAACTTCTGCTTTGTTGAGTCCTTCCCTGTAACAGGTTTCAAGATGGTATTTTATACAATCGTCACAACGAAGTACTGCAGAAGCAACCAGCCCTAAAAGTTCCTTGGTTCTTACATCAAGGGCTCCTTCCATATAGGCATTGGTGTCAAGATTAAATATACGTTTTATTATTTTATTGTTATCTGCCAAAAGCTTATCATTCATCTTCTGGCGGTAATCATTGAATTCTGTAACTAAATCGGCCATATTAACCTTCGTTTGATTGACTTCTTCTTCCTATTCTTGCTGCAATAATTATACTAATCTCATATAAAATGATAAGCGGTATGGTAACAATCGTCTGGCTTATAACATCGGGAGGTGTTACTACAGCTGCTACAATCAGCATAATTACATAGGCATATCTTCGGTAATTTCTTAAAAAAGCAGCCGATACCAGTCCTACTTTTGAAAGGAAATAAATTATGATTGGCAGCTCAAAAACCAAGCCACAGGATAAAGCAGTTGTTTTAACCAGGCTAAGATAAGAGTCGAGGTCGATATCATTTTTTACGACATCACTAATAGTATAGTTAGCTAAAAAGTTTATCGATAATGGCGTAATCAGTAAATAGCCAAAAAGGACTCCTAAAAAGAAAAGCATAGAAGCGGAAAAGATAAAAGCTACAGCATACTTTCGTTCACTTTCATAAAGGGCCGGCCTTATAAACTTCCAAAATTCCCATAATATTATAGGGAAAGCCAGTATGAATCCTACTGTAATAGATATCCATATATCTGTAGAAAACTGCCCATCCATACGACGGCTTTGTATTTCAAAAGGAAGCTCGGTTATACAAAAGCTCTTATCAAGGTCATACTGGTTTGCCAGGTCGCAAAAAAAGCGGTAGGTTATAAAATCACCTTTTGCGGGGGCAAATATTATATTATCAAAAATGAAACCACTGAAAACGAACGCGATACATCCGCATACTAAAATTGCTATCGTACCTCTTACAAGCAGCCATCTTAATTCTTCAAGATGGTCTAAAAATGACATTTCGCCTGTAGTGCTTTTTTTTGCTTTTTTGGCCATTAAACTATTCCTTCTTTTAATATATCATGTAAATGCAAAATGCCTTTATATTCGCCCTCATCTACTACAACCAGCTGCGTTATAGAATAATTTTCCATGGTGTTAAGCGCATCAACAGCCATTTCTGATGATTTAATGGTTTTAGGGTTGTGCGTCATTATATCACTAGCCACAACGCCTGCAATATTATCCCTGTCATTAAGCATCCTTCTTATATCACCATCTGTAATTATTCCTATCACTGTATCATTTTCTACAACAGCAGTAACACCCAGCCTTTTTTCCGATATTTCTACAATAGCTTTTTTAATACTGCAGTCCGGGCTCACAACCGGCCTGTGTGTAGTATCGAGCATGTCGCCTACACGAAGCAGCAGCTTTTTGCCTAATGCACCTCCCGGGTGATATTTTGCAAAATCTTCACTCTTAAAGTTATTAAGCTCCATAAGGCAAACCGCAAGCGCATCGCCCAAAACCAGCTGTGCAGTAGTACTGTTGGTTGGTGCCAGGTTGTTTGGACAGGCTTCTTTTTCTACATACGCATGTAGCACATAATCGGATTCTTTTCCTAAAAATGAATTTTTATTGGCAGTCATGCCAATAAGTATGTTGCCAAAGCGTTTAAGTAATGGTACCAGTACCTTAATCTCGGGACTGTTGCCGCTCTTTGATATACAGATAACTACATCGCCGGGCTGTACAATGCCAAGGTCGCCGTGTATGGCTTCTGCGGCATGAAGAAAAATAGAAGGGGTGCCCGTAGAGTTAAGTGTGGCTACTATTTTGCTGGCTATAATGGCACTTTTGCCTATTCCGGTAACAACCAGCCTGCCCTTGCTCTGATAAATTATATCGGTGGCTTTTGCAAAATCCTCATCTAAAAAATTAATGAGGCCGGCAATGCTCTCACTTTCAGAAAGTATAGTTTTTCTGGCCGAAGCCAGTATAGCGTCTGTATTTATCAAGTTTGCGAAATATTTAAAAAGTTGTGCGTATTAAAGAAATTTGTATCTTTATGTTCTGCAAATTTATGTAAATTACTATTAATAAATAATGAAATCGACCGAAATTGACTTACACAAAGAGTTAAAAAAATATTTTGGTTTTAACAAATTTAAAGGCCTTCAGGAAGATGTTGTACAAAGTATCATAACAGGGCATAATACGTTTGTTATCATGCCTACGGGCGGCGGAAAATCACTGTGCTATCAGTTACCCGCCCTGGTGCTTGACGGAACAGCAATAGTAGTTTCCCCACTTATAGCGCTGATGAAAAACCAGGTTGATGCCATAAGAAGCCTTTCATCAGAATCGGGAATTGCCCACGTTTTAAATTCCTCACTTACCAAAACTGAAGTTAACCAGGTTAAAAAAGATATTACATCGGGTATAACAAAGCTTTTGTATGTTGCGCCTGAGTCTCTTACCAAAGAAGAATATGTAACGTTTCTTCGTGGAGTGAAACTGTCTTTTGTTGCTATAGACGAGGCACACTGTATATCAGAATGGGGGCATGACTTCAGGCCGGAGTATCGAAACCTGCGAAGCATTATTAAACAGCTTGGAGATGTGCCAGTAATAGGCTTAACTGCTACGGCAACACCTAAGGTTCAGGAAGATATACTTAAAAACCTTGATATGTCTGATGCCGATGTTTTTAAGGCATCGTTTAACAGGCCAAATTTGTACTATGAAATAAGGCCGAAAACCAAAACAGTAGAGTCGGATATTATACGCTTTATAAGGCAGCACAAAGGAAAATCCGGGGTTATATACTGCCTTAGCCGTAAAAAGGTTGAGGAGATAGCACAGGTGCTTCAGGTAAATGGTATCAGTGCGGTACCGTACCATGCAGGACTTGATGCAAAAACACGTGCCAAGCATCAGGATATGTTTCTTATGGAAGATGTTGAGGTAGTAGTGGCAACTATTGCCTTTGGTATGGGGATCGATAAACCTGATGTAAGGTTTGTAATACACCACGATATACCAAAATCTTTAGAAAGTTACTATCAGGAAACCGGTAGGGCAGGAAGGGATGGAGGTGAAGGCCATTGCCTTGCATACTACTCTTATAAAGATATTGAAAAGCTTGAAAAATTCATGTCGGGCAAACCGGTGGCAGAACAGGAAATAGGTTTTGCCCTGCTGCAGGAAGTAGTGGCTTATGCCGAAACCTCTATGTCGCGAAGAAAATTCCTGCTTCACTATTTTGGAGAGGAATTTGACGAGGAAACAGGTGAAGGTGCCGACATGGATGATAATGTAAGAAATCCAAAAAATAAAAAAGAAGCTAAAGATCAGGTTGTGATGCTGCTTGAAACTGTGAGGGATACCAGGCAGATGTATAAATCTAAAGAGGTGATCTTTACGCTTATGGGTAAAATAAATGCCATAATTAAAGCACATAAAACCGATGCTCAAACTTTCTTTGGTAAAGGGAAGGAATATGACGAAAAGCACTGGATGGCTTTAATTAGACAGGTGCTGGTAGAAGGTTATCTTTCTAAGGATATTGAGTCTTATGGTGTGCTTAAGCTAACCAAAAAAGGAGAGGAGTTTATTAAAAATCCTGTTTCTTTCATGATGACCGAAGACCATGATTATGGCGACGGCGATGATGAAGGTACTGTAACGGCATCAAAATCGTCTGGTGGTGTAGCAGATGAAGCGCTGGTAGGAATGCTTAAAGACCTGCGTAAAAAAGTGGCTAAAAAACTTGGGGTCCCACCGTTTGTGGTATTCCAGGATCCTTCATTGGAAGATATGGCTTTAAAATATCCTGTATCTGTAACAGAGCTAAGCAATGTGCACGGCGTGGGAGAAGGTAAAGCTAAAAAATACGGTAAAGATTTTGTAGAACTGATAGCGCGTTATGTAGAGGAAAACGAAATAATAAGGCCTGATGATCTTGTGGTAAAATCTACAGGGGCAAATTCAGGACTTAAACTCTATATAATTCAGAATATTGACCGCAAGCTTTCGCTTAATGATATAGCAAAAGCAAAAGGCCTCGATATGGATGCCCTGCTTAAAGAAATGGAGCAGATTGTATATTCAGGTACTAAGCTTAATATAAAATACTGGATTGATGAAATACTGGATGATGACCAGCAGGAGGAAATCCATGACTATTATATGGAATCTGAATCTGACAGTATAAAAGATGCTTTAAAAGAATTTGATGGTGATTATGATACGGAAGAGCTAAGGCTCATGCGAATTAAATTCATCAGCGAGGTTGCAAACTAGTAATCAGTATACAGTAATTAAACGTTATATGTAAAAACAAAAATCCTGAGATTACTCAGGATTTTGTTTTTACAATATTTAATATTTTATCTGATCACTGAATAACGACCACTGCTTATTTTTCAAAAATTTCACCACGATGAGGTTTCAATGCATCCCGAACCTGTATCATATGCTCATCGGTAACAACCATATAGGCTATAGCATGCATATCACTTAAAATCTCAAAACCGGTTATGTTTAAAGGCAGTTTTTCTATTGCTATATATTCTTTTAAATGAATTTCATGGTGCTCTGCGGTTTTTGCCCCGGCAGGCCCTTTAAAATCCCATATCAGTTTTATTTTTCTGGACATATACTTCTACTTTTCAGGAAACAAAGTTACTTACTTTTATCAGAAAATCTATTTGCTTATTTTTGAAGGCAAACACATCTCATGAAACACTATTTATTTACAGCGTTACTTATAACATCATTTTCTTTTGCGCAGGAACTTACTTTAGAAAGGGCAAACGGACTTGCAGGGCTGCCATTAAAATGTATGCAAAAAGAGTACCCTAATAAGCTGAGTCAGTTATTGGCTGATGAATCGGAACTTGAAGGTCCTAAAGAGCTGCACCCTGCTTTTTACGGATGTTTTGACTGGCATTCTTCTGTACATGGGCACTGGAGTCTGGTGTATTTATTAAAGCGTTTTCCCAATATTGACAGGAAAGAGGAAATAATAAATAAACTGAAGATAAATCTGTCTAAAGAAAATATTGCAGAGGAAGTGGCTTATCTAAGCAAAAAGCATGAAAAGTCTTATGAGCGTACTTATGGCTGGGCATGGCTTTTAAAACTACAGTTGGAACTGGAAACCTCTGATAATGCTGAGGTAAGGCAACTGGCTGAAAATGTAAAGCCACTGGCAGATCTTATTGCGGCAAGATATATTGAGTTTTTGCCAAAGCTTAATTATCCGGTAAGGGTGGGTACCCATACAAATACAGCTTTTGGTATGTCACTTGCGTGGGACTATGCCGTATATTCTAAAAATACAGCACTGCAAAACAGTATAAAAGAAAACGCTTTGAGGCTTTATAAAGATGACAAAGACTGCCCTTTTGGCTGGGAGCCCAGCGGTACTGACTTCCTCTCACCATGTATGGAAGAAATGGGTATTATGCAGCGCGTAATGCCTGAAAAAGATTTTTTAAAATGGCTGAAAGGTTTTGCTAAGCCGTTGTTTGATAAAAATTACAAATGGGAGCCGGGAAAGGTATCCGACAGAAGTGACGGACATCTTGTGCATCTGGATGGGCTTAACTTCAGCCGGGCATGGAATATGTACAGGCTGGCGAGCAAATATCCTAAACGGTTTAGCCATCTTGTACCTTTGGCTAATGAGCATTTTAATTATTCTCTGCCGGCTATTGTAGATGGTAATTATGAAGGGGAGCACTGGCTGGCTTCGTTTGCACTTCATGCTTTTGAAGAGAAGGCCGCCCTTAAGTAGGATTGTTTTTTAAGTGAAAATAATCTGTAAATATTGATTATTTTTGCGCCATGCCAAGAGAACTCCAGATACAGGTTGCCCCGGAGGTAGCTGCACAGCAGCAACTGCTTACTGCCCATGTGGCTAAACTTATGCAGGTTAAGCCAGAAGACATTAATCATATTACCGTTTTAAAACGCTCTATAGATGCAAGACAAAAGGCAATAAAGATTAATCTTAAAATAGCAGTTTACTGGAAAGAGGGTTATAAAGAAACGGCTATCCCACTGCCGGATTATAAAGATGTTTCAGGTAATCGTGAAGTTATTGTGATAGGGGCAGGCCCTGCCGGGTTATTTGCCGCACTTCAACTAATAGAGCTTGGATTGAAGCCTATTGTAATAGAAAGGGGTAAGGATGTACAGGAGCGCAGGAGAGATCTTAAGGCTATAAATCGTGATCATATTGTAAACGAAGACTCTAACTACTGTTTTGGAGAAGGTGGTGCCGGTACTTATTCTGACGGGAAACTATATACCCGGTCAAAAAAGCGTGGCGATGTGGACCGTATACTGAAACTGTTTGTAGCTTTTGGCGCGGCAGAAGATATTATGGTGGAGGCTCATCCGCACATAGGTACTAACAAGCTGCCTAAAATAATAAAAGCCATGCGCGAAAAAATAATTGAGCATGGAGGAGAGGTACTTTTTGATACCCGCGTAACAGATATATTGGTTAAGTCCGGAGAGATGGAAGGCGTGGTAACTCAAAACGGTAATGTTATTAATGCTAAGCAGGTAATACTGGCAACAGGACATTCTGCACGCGATATATTTGAACTGCTTGACCGTAAAAAGATATTTATAGAAGCCAAACCTTTTGCGCTTGGTGTAAGGGCAGAACATCCGCAAACACTAATAGACAGTATACAATACAGTTGCGACTTTAGAGGTGAATATTTACCACCGGCACCTTACAGTATTGTAAAGCAGGTAAATGGAAGAGGTATGTATTCATTTTGTATGTGTCCGGGTGGTGTTATAGCACCATGCGCTACAAGCCCGGGCGAAGTTGTAACTAATGGATGGTCGCCTTCTAAGCGAGACCAGGCTACGGCCAACTCTGGTATTGTAGTAGAGCTTAAGTTGGAAGACTTTAAACCGTTTGAAAAATTCGGAGCGCTGGCTGGTATGGAATTCCAAAAAAGTATTGAGCAAAAAGCCTGGCATCTGGCAGGTGAAACCCAAAAAGTGCCGGCACAGCGTATGGTAGATTTCACCCAATCTAAGATTTCTGCTGATATTCCAAAAACGTCATATGTTCCTGGTACCACCTCAGTAGAACTGGGACAGGTATTCCCGGGATTTATCACACAGGTAATGAGGCAGGGGTTTATAGATTTTGGTAAATCCATGCGGGGATACTTAACCAATGAGGCTATACTGCATGCTCCTGAATCCAGGACTTCATCGCCTGTTAGAATACCTCGTGATCCATATACTTTAGAGCATGTGCAGATTAAAGGGCTTTTTCCTTGTGGAGAAGGCGCCGGATATGCAGGAGGTATTATCTCTGCTGCAATTGATGGCGAAAAATGTGCTCAAAAATGTGCTGAGGCAATAGCTTAGATTTCTCTGGTTTTTCTATTTTAGCCAA
>CAMPIZ010000045.1 GCA_946886675.1 uncultured Flavobacterium sp. | reverse complement strand
CCTGTGCATTTTTAGAGAACCCGTGAATAATCATGGGAACCTCTATATTCATCCGCTTTTTAGTTTCAATTACCTCCTGGTATGCGGCAACGCAGTGCAAAATTACGGGTTTTTGATGTTTTTTCGCTAATAGAAGTTGTTTTTCAAATACCTGTTGCTGAATATCCATAGGTATTTCAATACGTTTGTCGAGTCCGCACTCGCCAAGAGCAAGGCAGTTATCCATTGCCAAACGCTCATCTATAACTGATAAATACTCCTCAAGTTTATCCATATCTATATGCCACGGGTGTATGCCTGTAGAAAAATAAGGCATATCTATATCCTCATACGGGTAGCGGTTTACCATCTCAAGTATATTGCTGTTTGCTGTGTGGTTATGAGTGTGGAGGTTGTAGAGCATAAGTGCAATTATAAGAATGCAAGATACCCCATAATTATATAAAAACCCAACACTGTATAGCATTGGGTTTTTATATAAATCTAATATTTTCTTATTTTGATATAACGCCCGAACCAATAAGTTCATCGTTACTATACCAGGCTGCAAACTGCCCTTCTGTAATGGCCGATTGCGGTTGCTCAAAAGCAATGTACATACCGCTGTCGAACCTGTGCAGGGTAGCTTTTTGCAATGGCTGACGGTAACGTATCCTAACCATCACATCCATCGTTTCGCCATCTTTTAAGGCCAGGTCTTCGCGCACCCAGTGCACTTCATTATCTTGTATAAATAACGCCTTCCTGAACAATCCCGGGTGGTTATGCCCCTGCCCTGTGTAAATGGCATTACTGGCTACATCGGTAGCAATTATAAAGAGTGGCTCTTTTGTCCCCCCTATGTTAAGGCCTTTACGCTGCCCTATAGTATAATAGTGTGCTCCCTGATGTTTGCCCACTACCTTACCCATTTCCGGCTTATAGTCTATATTCCTCGCTTCAAAAGCCAGTCGCTCTTTAATATCCGAAAACTGAGGGGTTTGTGTATTGTAAGTTTCCTGCGCTGCATCAACTTCATAGATAACACCTTCTTTTGGCTGCAGCTGTTGCTGTAAAAACTCCGGAAGGCGTACTTTACCTATAAAACAAAGCCCCTGAGAGTCTTTTTTATCGGCCGTAACCAAATCCATTTTGGACGCTATTTCACGCACCTGGGGCTTGGTTAGCTCGCCTATAGGAAACAAAGCTTTGCTTAACTGCTCCTGAGACAGTTGGCATAAAAAGTATGACTGGTCTTTATTGCCGTCTACCCCGGCAAGCAACCTGTGAACTTCTTTGTCTTCTTTTGTAATGGTATCTTTTCGGCAATAGTGTCCTGTTGCCACAAAGTCTGCACCAAGACTAAGGGCAATTTTCATGAACACATCAAACTTTATCTCACGATTGCACAGCACATCAGGGTTGGGTGTGCGTCCCTGTTCATATTCGTTAAACATGTAGTCTACAATACGTTCCCTGTACTGCTCGCTCAAATCTACTGCTTGAAATGGTATCCCCAGTTTTTCGGCTACAAGAAGCGCATCATTGCTGTCTTCAAGCCACGGGCATTCGTTAGATATGGTTACAGAGTCGTCGTGCCAGTTTTTCATAAACAGGCCTATAACCTCATAGCCCTGCTCCATAAGCAGGTATGCAGCTACACTGGAGTCAACCCCGCCCGAAAGCCCTACTACTACTCGTTTCATTTTTAATCCTTTCCTGAAAAAATTTATGCAAAGGTACTACAAAATATCCTTATTCCTTTGTTACCCCTTTCGGCAAAAGCATAAACTCCTTTTTTACAAGCTTTTTATCTTCATACCATTCCCAGTAACCATCCATATAGCCGTTATAGAACACTCCTTTTGAGGAAAGGTTTCCAAACTTATCATAAAAATAGGCCTGCCCGTGCAGTTTGCCATCTTTGTATTGAGTGTCTTCAAGAACGGTTCCTTTTTCATTATACTTTTTATAGATACCGTGCTTTATACCGTTTTTATATTCGGCTTCTTCCGCTAATTTTCCATTAGGAAAAAACACTTTGGTAACACCGTTAAGCTTTCCGTTTGAGTAATGCTCTGTCGACATAACGCCCTTACCTCCCTGATGGTATATTTTCCATTCGCCTTCACGCAGTTTGCCTCTCTCTTTACCCTCGCTCACCTTGTTACCCTGCTGGTCAAAAAATGTAGTGTAACTGGTACCGTCATTAGCAGAAAAATCTCTTGTTGCAATAACAGGCCCTCGTTTAGTGTCATCAAAAAACTTAAATACGCCGGTTTCTTTACCATGGTTAAAAGTACCTTCATAACGCGGCCTCCCGGTTTCTTCAAAAGTACCTTTCCACAGACCGTGGCGCTTGCCGCTGATGTCAAACTTGTTAATGTTATCGTTTTGGGCAAAAAGTGCTGTGCTTATTAAAAATGTAACTAATAAAGCAATGTATCTCATGGCTATACTGAATATGTTTTTTATGTAAACTTAAATACTTTTGTTTTATTACTGCAAATTGCAGGCCTGTTTATTAAAAAAGCACTCCTAAGAGTGCTTTTTTATTTCATTATTTCTTGTTTCTTGTTTTTTGCTGCTCTTGTGCCTGCTCCATCATCTGCTGCATTTTCTGCTGAAAACGGCCCTGCTTTTTAGGCTTGGCTTTATTCTCCTGAATTTTTGCATGTATCTTTTCCTCACTTACAATGTAGTTTTTAATTACAAACATAATACCTATGGTAATTGTGTTTGAAATAAAGTAGTACAAACTAAGCCCTGATGCATAATTGTTAAAGAAGAATAACATCATTATTGGGGATATGTAAATCATTATCCTCATTATCTTGCTCATATCCGGCATACCTTCCTGCGGCGGCTGTGCCATGCTCTGGTCTCCGGTTGTCATCTTCATATAGAAAAATATCGCTACAGATGCCAGTATAGGGAAAAGGCTCACGTGATTACCATAAAACGGAATGTAGAATGGCAGGTGAAGTATAGAGTCGTATGAAGAAAGGTCGTCTGCCCAAAGGAAACTCTTTTGCCTTAAATCAAAGAACGACGGGAAAAACTGGAATAGCGCATAGAAAATAGGAACCTGCATTAACGCCGGAAGACATCCTGCCATAGGGCTCACTCCTGCCTTATTGTACAGCTTCATGGTTTCCTGCTGCTTCTTCATCGGATCTTTTTTGTACTTCTCATTAAGCTCCTGAATTTCCGGACGAAGTACTTTCATTCTTGCCTGAGATACATATGACTTGTAGGTTACCGGTGACATTACCAGCCTTATCAGTATTGTAAAGATTACAATAGCTATACCATATGGAAGGAATTTAGAAAGGGCCGTAAATACAGGAATAAAAAGGAACCTGTTTATCCACCCGAAGATACCCCAGCCAAGCGGCATTATCTCATCAAGGTTTCTTTCATAATCGTTAAGTATCTTATAATCGGCAGGGCCATAATACCAATCCATATTATAGCTAAGTTCCCCTCCTTTAAATTCAAGTGGTACTCTTGCAGTAAAGTTCTTTGTAAATAAGGTATCTACTTTTTCATCCTTAACCAGGTTTTCTGATGTAAGGTCTGCTGTTTTAAATGGTGTATCGGTTAAAAGTACCGAAGCAAAAAAGTGTTGTTTGTAAGCTATATAAGTTACTTCATCAGCTTTTTCCGATTCGTTCTTACCCTGCCCCAAATAGTTATCCTTACCGTCCTCATATTCATAAACAAGCTCGGTGTACCTGTTTTCATAGGTAACACTTTTTTCGTTACGGTAAGATTTAAGCTGCCACTCAAGGTCAACCGGGTTAGATGAATCTACAATTTGCGATAAGCCCTGGGTACGTATAGTAAAGTCTATCATGTAATCATTAGGCTCCATCTCATAACGATATTCTAAAAACTGCTGAGGGCCTGCCTTAAGTCGCATGGTAAGAACTTCGTTTTCACCATTTTTAGATAGTATCGGTTCAAAGTACATATCCCTTGTATTAAGGATACGGTTATCTTTTGTCTTAAACTGAAGGTTAAAATCAGCATTATTGTTCTTTATAAGCTCTACCCTTTCGTTTGAGCCTTTATGGAACTGCTCAAAACCATTAAGGTTGGCTTCGGCTATATAACCTCCTTTATTGGAAATCCTAAGTGTAAGCAATGGGTTTTTAAGCTCGGTAACAGCATTTTTTGCCGAAGGCAGTGTAGCACTGTAAGCAAAAGCTCCAAGCGAACTTTTAAGGCCTGCCAGCTTAACCGAATCAGCTACTGCAGAATCCTGAATAACAGCTGTTTTTTCTTCAGGCAGGTTTTTTTGCTTTGCCTTTTCTATCTGCTCCTTTTTAGCTTTTTCTTTGTTAAGCTCTTCGCGGGTAGGCGTTTGATTATATATCATCCATAAAAGGATAACACCTATTAAAACAAAACCTATCAGCGACCTGTAGTCAACTTTTTTTCCTTCCATTATCTAAAATTGTTACACTTTTAAAAGTGTCCCCCGCAAATGGCAGGGAATTTATATTATATAGTAAGTTGTTATTCGCATTTCTTGCTAACCGCAGCTTTTACAAAGTTTACAAACAGCGGATGCGGATTAGCTACAGTACTCTTGTATTCAGGGTGGTACTGTACACCTATAAAGAACGGATGATTCTCCAGTTCTATAACCTCAACAAGCTTGGTATCAGGGTTAATACCCGATGCTTTAAGGCCTGCCTTCTGCATATCCTCAAGGTATGCACTGTTAAATTCATAACGGTGGCGGTGACGCTCAAGAATATCCGATTTGCCATATATTTTCTCTGCAAGAGAACCTTCCTCAAGATGACATTTCCATGCTCCAAGACGCATAGTACCGCCTTTATCGGTTATGGTTTTCTGCTCTTCCATAATATTGATAACCGGATACTTGGTGCTTTCGTTCATCTCGGTAGAATTTGCATCCTGCCAGCCCAGTACATTACGTGCATACTCTATAACCGCCATCTGCATACCCAGGCATATACCAAAGAAAGGAATATTCTTTTCCCTTGCATAACGCACGGTTTCTATTTTACCTTCTATACCCCTGCCTCCAAAGCCCGGAGCTACAAGTATACCGTCTAAGCCTGCAAGCTTTTCGGCAGCATTGTTTTCGTCAAGATACTCAGAATGTATGCTTATAACGTTAACTTTTGTTTCGTTTACAGCACCTGCATGTATAAAGGCTTCCAAAATGGATTTATAAGAATCCTGAAGCTCAACATATTTACCTACAAGGCCTATGTTTACAGTATGCTTAGGATTTTTAAGCTTGTATAAAAATTCGTTCCACTGTGTAAGGTCCGGATTGTTTTTTTCCGGCAGGTCAAGTTTTTTAAGCGCTACCCTGTCCAATCCTTCTTCAAGCATAAGGTTTGGAACATCATATATAGTAGAAGCATCAATAGATTGTATTACCGCTTCTTTTTTAACATTACAGAATAATGCAAGTTTTTGCCTTAAATCAGATGAAAGCTCATGCTCTGTACGGCAAACAAGGATATCGGCCTTAATACCGCTTTCCATCAGCGTTTTTACAGAGTGCTGTGTAGGCTTGGTTTTAAGTTCCCCGGCCGCCGCAAGGTATGGCACAAGAGTTAAGTGTACTACTATACCGTTGTTCTCGCCAAGCTCCCAAACAAGCTGCCTAACCGATTCTATATAAGGAAGCGACTCAATATCACCTACGGTACCACCTATTTCGGTAATAACAATATCATACTCGCCGGAATGGCCCAGCTGCTGCATGCGCTCCTTGATCTCATTTGTAATATGCGGTACAACCTGAACCGTTTTACCTAAAAATTCGCCCCTTCTTTCTTTTTCAATAACCGAAAGGTAAACCCTTCCTGTAGTAACGTTATTGGCCTGTGAAGTAGGAACATTAAGAAAACGCTCATAATGCCCAAGGTCAAGGTCTGTTTCCGCTCCGTCATCTGTTACATAACATTCCCCGTGCTCATAAGGGTTAAGTGTTCCCGGATCCACATTAATATATGGGTCAAATTTCTGTATGGCTGTCCTGTAGCCTCTTGCCTGCAATAATTTTGCTAAGGAAGCTGCAATAATGCCTTTTCCTAAAGAAGAAGTTACACCTCCGGTAACAAAAATATACTTAGTTTGATTCATCTGTACTGCTGTTGTGTTGTTGCTGTTGTAAAAAACGTGGCAAAAATAAGCATTTTTATCCGATTATAAGTAATTTGAAAATGCTCTTATTGAAAAAATAAAAACCTCTTAACCTGTTTTTATTTAAAGTGGTATTACAAATACTGCAGAGTCTTATTAAGGCTTGGGGTATTGTTTCCTAATGTTGCGCACCAATTCTTCCAGCCCGTTAAGCTTTAGTTCATACACCAGCCTTAACTGGTCACCCAACTGCCCTTTAGGAAAACCTTTTCCGTTATACCATACAAGGTAATGCTCCGGCAGGTCTATAAGATAGCGGCCTTCATATTTGCCAAAAGGCATTTTTGTATGCGCCAGTTTTATAAGCAGTTCCCTCTGGTTGTCCATCCTGCAAATATAATAAAAAAGCGCCCCCTTAAAGAGGCGCTTACCCCGTTGCACACGCAGGTGTACAACCTTTTTAAAGCCAATAAAACTACTAATCGCTTATACAAAAGTAACTTAGCATAAAGGCAAAAAAATACCCATTAGCGGGTATTTTTTATATAATTGTAGTGTATTGCTTACCAGTTAAAAGTAATATCCCGTTCAATATCAGGATGAAGGCTGTAATGCACAGGGCACCTCAAAGCCACTCTTTCGAGCAGCATCCTGGCTTTTTCGTCTGCATTGCTTTTCATGTTAAAAACTACTTTTATCCCTGCAATCCTTCTCGGTTCTGCAGCCATGGTTTTGGTTACTTCTGCCACAGATCCTTCAAGGCTAATATCCATATCCCGGGCTTTTATTCCCATAATGGTAAACATACAGCTCGCAAGCGCATTGGCCACAGTATCTGTAGGCGAAAATGCCTCGCCTTTTCCATTGTTATCCAGCGGTGCATCTGATATTATTTCGCTGCCCGACTGTGTATGTATCGAAGAAGTCCTTAACTCTCCCAGATAGGTTACTTTTGATGTCATAATTACTGCGCCTGTTTTATGCTTAAATCCTCATCATAGTATAATATATAAACACCGGCATTATAATTACCGCCATTCATATTCCTGTAGATAAACTTATTTTCTGATTGTTCTGAAGCTATGTTTTTCATTGTATCCTCAAAATCCTTCTCCTGAAAAAGGCGTAGGATAACATCAAAAGTTACATCAAAACCTCTGGATGCATATTGATTAGGAAATACACCATTTTTATCTTTAAACATCTTTCCGAACAGTATAGATTCCTCTGTTTCGCTGTCGTTTGTTACCGAAGGATAAAGCATCCTTAAAGCAGTAAGCCTGCTAAGCGGAACCTCATCATGATCCAGCACTTCTGTTTTTTCAAGTACAGCAAGTTGTATCTGGTATCCTTCTTCAAGTAACTTTGCCAGTATCCTTACAGTATTGGACACCATACCCGTACTTTCTGTTTCAAGCAGTACAAAATTAGCTTTGCCTTTTACCAGTAATGACTTTAATAAATCTTCAGACACAGCCCCGTCAGCAAATTTTGCCGATGGAAAATTGTTTCTTATAAACTGCTTAGAGCTTACTTTTTTAGCATCCACTACAGCTATTACGTTTCCGTTTTGTGCTTTAAGGTAGTCCAGCATGGCCATCCTTACCATATCGGTAGTAGGGATAGACTGGTAGAGATTTACCATAGGCTTACCTGCTTCTTTAGAAAGCGGCGATACTACCGGCACAGGTGTAAGCGTTTGTGCGGTACGCTCTACATTATTCTGAAAGAACGGGCCCACTACGGCATCCATATTCATAAGGCCTCCTTTAAGACTTTCTATTGCCGATGAATTTTTAGACTCCCTGGAGTCCAGTATCTTTACATTTACAGGAAGCCCTAATGACCTTGCAGAATCAATAGCAACCAGTGCACCTGCATAAAAATCGAGTGTCATATTCAGGAACCTGTCATTTTTTATACGCTCCCTCTCCTCATCTTCAGTCTGCTCGGCATTAATATTAAACGGAAGTAATAATGCTATTTGCTTAGCATCAGATTTTTTTAGGGTAGCTGTAAGTTTAGCCAGTTTTACATCTGCTACAGGCACAGTATTAGTACCTTTTGGCAGCTTTAGCTCCATACCCTCTTTAAGGCCATCTTTTGCTTCAGGATTAAGCTTTACAATCTGTTCCTGGGTTAGCCCCGTCCTGCGGCTAAGGCTGTAAAATGTTTCTTTTGGCTGTACAGTGTAAAGCATGTAGTCATTATCAACAGGTGCTTTAGGCTGTGCTCCCGGCTCAATCTCTTTTGCTATAAGCGAATTTTTATCCAGCTTAAGCTTATACCCCAATGGTAGTGTTTCCTTTACTTCAGGATTAAGCTCCTCAAGCAACTGTAGACTCATGCCATATTGCTTTGCTATAGAATACTTGGTTTCACCTGCCTCTACGGTATGATACAGGTACGTGGGTGCATCTTTTTTATTTTCCTGCTTTTCGGCTATTTCCGCCTGGGCCTCAACCCCGCTGCCTTTTACAGGTATTATTATTTTTTGCCCTATCTGCAGTCCATCAGCCAGTACAGGGTTTGCTTTCTTTAGGTCGTCTATAGAAACGTCATACTGCTTAGAAAGGCTATACAGCGTTTCCTTTGGCTGAACCTCGTGTATAGGATTGGCAATTTTTGTTGTTTTTTCCTTAACCGGCTCGCTAACAATTTTAGAAGCAGCACCTGTAGGTATAAGTAATATTGCATTTTCCTGTATCCCGTTTTGCGAGTCAGGGTTTAGCCTGTAAATATCATAAGGGGTAACTTTGTACTTCTTTGCAATATCAATAACTGTTTCCCCTTTAGCAACCTGGTGCTTTTTGTATTTACCCTGTGCATATGCGGCGTTAGACAGCAATGCCAGCGAAAAAAACAAAATTACAATATACTTCATGTTAGGTTTTTTTAGAATGTTCAAGCCGGTGCAAAGTTAACTTTTGTAACGGTTGATGTGCAGATTTTATGTTATAAATTTCAGTTAAAAACTAATAATCTTCCGGCCTTATATCCTTTTTCTTTTTCTTGGGCGGCGCAGCTACCTGTATAGGGCCTCCGTGCTTTTTTTCAAGCTCTGCCTTAAATGCATCAAGGTCTTTTTTATGCGATTTATGAAGCGGAATCTTTAAAATCATTCCGGCCTCCAGCCCGTTTACAGCCCAGTCATTATATTCATAAATATCTTTTGGGTCTACCATATATTTCCGGGACACCATAATCATTTTTTCACCCAGTGTAATTTTATGGTCTATAAAAAATGCGTCCGGGTCTTCCTCTTCATACTCATCCTCATAACTATCTGCATCTTCAGTGTTTGTGTCTTCATATATTTGTTCTTTCTTTTCTTTTTATTAATTAATGGATAAAAATGTATACAAAAACAACAGTAATAATTTTTTCATGGCTTATAAG
>CAMPIZ010000044.1 GCA_946886675.1 uncultured Flavobacterium sp. | reverse complement strand
TTATGCCATCAGGAATTCGGTAAACAACCATGCATGGTATGGTGTTGTATCAAATTTTAACCATAAGATAGGTGAAAACCTTAGTTATAACGCCGGTATAGATTTAAGAACATATAAAGGAGACCATTACAGGACTATCAATCATTTTATAGGGCTAAACGGCTTCCTTGAAGATGATAATGTACAATATCCTGATGGTTACATAGTAACCGACAGATTTAGCGCTAAACCCTGGAGTGCCCTTTTTGACAAAGCAGATGATAACCAGAAAATAAACTATGATTATAGTGAAAGAATTAGCTATGGTGGTTTATTCGGCCAGATTGAATATGCTACTGATGCGTTTTCAGCATATTTTCAAGGAGCTGTATCGTCACAATCACATATCCGCTGGGACAGGTTTGGTTACACCGAAGCTGAGGAAGAGTCGGAGAAAGTTAGCAATACCGGATACAACATTAAAGGAGGTGTAAATTATAATATAACAGAAAACCACAGTGTTTTTGTAAATGCCGGATATTATTCAAGACAGCCATACCACGATAATATTTACCTGAACTTTGGTAATGATGTAAACCCGCTTACAGAAAATGAGAAAATTACAGGTTTAGAAGCTGGCTACCGTTTTAGAAGTACTTATGTAGACGCTAACGTAAACGTTTATAGGACTACCTGGAAAGACCGTGTTACAACAACTTCTGACGGGGATGAATCTACCGGAGACAGAATTTATTTCAACAATTCAGGTGTATCGCAGCTGCACAATGGTATAGAAGTAGATTTTGCTGCACATCCGTTCAGTTTTCTTGATGTAAGAGGATTTGGCTCTTTTGGAGACTGGACTTATGATGAAGATGTTTATCAAAGAACATTTGATCAGGATCAGAATCTTATTGAAGAAGAAATAGTAGATATTGATGGTGGTAAAGTAGGAGGTGGTGCACAAACTACTTACGGACTTGGTGTAGTTTATAAAATAACTCCGGGCCTGTCTATAGATGCTGACTGGAGAAACTATGACAACCTTTACAGTACAGCTGTAGCAAAAGAAAATGTAGAGCTTCCGTCTTTCGATTTGTTTGATGCAGGGGTAACCTATAAATTAATGTTCCCTGAAACGTCATTGACATTCCGCTTAAATGTAAACAACCTTTTTGGTGAAGTCTACATTTCCGAGATGACATCAGCTACAAAGACTACAGATCTTGTTGATGAGGATAATCCGGCTGCAGGTACATATCAG
Organism: uncultured Flavobacterium sp.; assembly: GCA_946886675.1. The sequence continues at coordinate 8,295 of CAMPIZ010000044.1, read as the reverse complement.
TCAAACGGACTGGTTTACAAAGGCCTTGCAACAAATAATAACGTGTTCTTTGGTAACGGTGCTACCTGGAACTTCGGAATGCGATTCAATTTCTAATTTTTACAAGCAGGTTAGTTAATTTCACCAGGCCCCGCTTTGCGGGGCCTATTTATTTAGGCTGTGGCAGTATCAATTATAAAAATTGCTATTTTTGTAAAAACAAAAACTGACTAATTATGTATGAATCTGTCTTAGGTCTTCACTCTTACTGGGCATATGCTGTACTGGTACTTTTATTAATAGCAACGCTTAACGCCTTTACAGGGCTGGCTTCAAAAAGGATTTTTACGCCAAAGGACAGGCAGATTTCCATGATAGCTCTTGTTTTTTCTCATGTACAGCTTTTATTGGGTTTCGTCCTGTATTTTGTTTCGCCTTATTTAGATATAGCAAAACAGGAAGGCATGGGCGCTGTTATGAAAGACAGTACGCTTAGGCTTTACCTTGTAGAACACCCGCTTATTAATATAATTGCCCTTACACTTATTACTATTGGCTGGTCCAGGCATAAGAAAACCGAAGACAGTGCTGCTAAATTTAAAAGGATAGGCTGGATGTATGCCATAGGGCTTGTACTGCTTTTAAGCAGGATTCCGTGGAGTGCATGGTTAAATAATTAATTTTAAGAAGGGTGTAATCCCTTTTTTTGTATTTTGCGGCATGCTATTTGCTGTTTATGAGCAGCTTAAAAATAACAGAGTATGAAAAAAAGTATTATCGTTTTTCTTGGTTGCGCAGCTTTTGCACTTACAGGGTTTGGTATTAGCAATACACCCGAGCCTTTAAAAAAAGAAACAGTTTCTATAGTAGTAACAGAGCCTGATACTATACCTGCAAAAGTAACAATGTATAAAAATGATGTGATGGCCACTTATTATGCTGATAAGTTTAACGGCAGGAAAACATCAAGCGGAGAAAAATTTGATAATACCAAATACACAGCTGCACATAAAACATTACCATTTGGTACGCTTGTAAGGGTTACTAATCCTGCAAACGGCAAATGGGTAGATGTAAAAATTAATGACAGAGGGCCTTTTAGTAAAACCCTTGAAATAGACTTAACAAAAAAAGCTTTTACAGAAATAGCCAGTAAACACAGGGGCACTGTAAAAGTTAATATCGAAATATTAAATTAGAAAACCGGCTTTAAAGCCGGTTTTTTTTATTACTTCTAATTTCTTAACCATTTTTTAACAAAAAACTTAGTTCGGCTGAAACCGAACCAAACGAACTTATTTATATCTTTGCACAAAATTTATAATGAGCATGTCAGATATAAAGAAGGATAGAGAAGAATTGGTGGAGCTGTTTGGAATCCATTTTGAAAACCATCATCATTTGCCACCACTTGGTGCAAGGATATTGGGAACTCTGATAATAGATTGTAAGGAAGGTTTAACCTTTGAAGGGCTTGTAGAAAAACTTTGTGCCAGTAAGAGTTCGATTTCAACAAATCTTAACCTGTTGCTTAAAATGGGTAAGATTACTTATTACACCATTCCGGGAGACAGGAAAAAATACTTTAAGCCATCACCATTTAGTGAAAGGCTGGAAGGGTATGTAAAAATGGTAGAGAATGAGAAAAAAATAGTAGACAAAATGGTTGCTTACCGTGAGAAAACCAGTTCGTGTGCTATTGAGCGCTACCATATGGAACATGTAAAAGCCTACAAGGAACATTTACTGGAAATAGACCAGCTGCTTTGTAAAACTATAGAAAAGTTTAAACGAATAGAACAGGAAAGAGCAGAACAATTTAATTCGAATATCAATAATCTTAATAATCATCAATGAAAAATAGAACGTTAGCAGGAGCTTTTGCTTCCCTTGTGCTTTTAGTGGCATGTGGCAAGAAACAGGAGCAGGCCCCTCAGATGGGCCCTATGCCTTTTCCCGTACAAACCATAACCCAGCAGGATGCTACAGTATATGAAGAATATACAGCAAATCTTGAAGGACAGCAAAACGTAGAGATACGCCCCAAGGTGAGTGGTTTTATCCAAAAGATATATGTAGACGAGGGGCAGGAAGTTAAAAAAGGACAGCTGCTTTTCAGGCTTGAAACCCAAACCCTAAATCAGGATGCTGCTGCGGCAAAGGCCAATGTGGATGCTGCACAGGTAGAAGTTGACAGGCTAAAGCCGCTTGTGGAAAGAAAAATTATAAGTAATGTACAGCTGGAAACTGCAAAAGCTAAGCTGGCTCAGGCAAAAGCCACGTACAGCTCTATTGCTGCAAACATTGGATATGGTACTATTACCTCACCTGTAAACGGTGTTATAGGAAGTCTTCCTTATAAAGAAGGAAGCCTTGTAAGCGCTACTATGGAGATGCCGCTAACTACTGTTTCCGATTCAAGGGTAATGAGGGCTTATTTCAGTATGAATGAAAAGCAAATGCTGGGTTTTACAAGAAAATTTGAAGGCAAAACGCTTAATGAAAAGCTTAAAAATACTCCGGAAGTAAGCCTGCTGCTTGTTGACGGTTCTGAATATGAAGAAAAAGGAAGACTCGAAGCGGTAAACGGTCTTGTAAACCCTCAAACAGGTACAACAGAGTTCAGGGCAGAGTTTGCTAATCCGCAAAGTATTTTAAGAAGCGGGAGCAGCGGTATAGTACGCCTTCCTGTAAAATATGAAGATGCTATACTGGTTCCGCAAAACGCAGTAATGGATGTGCAGGGTAAGCAGATAGTATATGTGGTAGGAAAAGACAATACTGTAAAATCTGCAATAGTACAAACAAGCACTACAGCAGGACTTAATTTTATTGTTACAGCAGGCCTTAAAGCCGGTGATGTAATAGTAGTAGAAGGTACATCCAAGCTTAAAGACGGCCAGCAGATTGTACCGCAGCCGGTTAAAGAAGAAGCAGGGGCTCCAGCCCAGGATTCTACAGTTACGACTCAAAAACCAACAACAGTTACATCGCAAAAATAATAATCCGGAAGTATGTTAAAGACATTTATAGAAAGGCCGGTACTCTCTACCGTAATTTCGATATTAATAACCATATTGGGTATTTTAGGCCTTACTTCGCTCCCTGTAGAGCAGTATCCTGAAATTGCCCCTCCTACCGTACAGGTATCGGCTACTTACACAGGAGCCAATGCTGAAACGGTATTAAACAGTGTTGTGATCCCTCTTGAAGAAGAGATAAATGGTGTGGAGGGAATGACATACATGACCTCCTCTGCCGCAAACGACGGTACTGCAAACATTAGCGTGTTCTTTGAACTGGGTACAAATCCTGATATTGCGGCGGTAAACGTGCAAAACAGGGTTGCCCGTGCCACCAGTAAGCTACCACAGGCCGTTATCCAAACGGGTGTTACTACCATGAAGAGCCAGACAAGTGCCCTTATGTTCCTTTCCTTATACTCTAAGAATAAGGAATATGATGGTACTTATGTGCAAAACTATGCTAAAATTAATCTTGTGCCTAAGCTGCAAAGGGTTAAGGGTGTAGGGCAGGTTAACGTATTTGGTGCAAAGGATTATTCTATGCGTATATGGATAGACCCTGAAAAAATGGCTGCATATAACCTGTCGCCAAAAGATATACAGGCAGCTTTGCAGGAACAAAACGTAGAGGCTGCACCGGGTAAGTTTGGTGAAAATGCTGAAGGTATTTATGAATATGTAATAAAATATAAAGGACGCCTCTCTAAGGTAGAGGAGTATGAAGATATTGTAGTAAAAGCTACCGGTAATGGTAATTTCCTTCACTTAAAGGATGTTGCTACTATCGAGCTGGGTGCTTTCAACTACGGACAGAAAAACTTTGGTATGGGCCATGATGGTGTTGCAATAGGTATTTTCCAGACATCAGGCTCGAATGCAAATGATATTATAGATGAAGTAAATGCCATACTTGAGGAAAGTAAATCCAGCTTCCCTGAAGGTATAGAATATGTAATTCCTTATAATACAAAAACATTCCTGGATGCTTCCATAGGTAAAGTACAATCTACCCTTATAGAGGCATTTATACTTGTATTTATTGTAGTGTTCCTGTTCCTTCAGGATGTTCGCTCTACCTTAATCCCGGCCATTGCGGTTCCGGTGGCTATTGTGGGTACTTTCTTCTTCCTGCAGTTATTTGGATTTTCTGTAAACCTACTTACGCTATTTGCCATGGTACTGGCAATTGGTATTGTGGTAGATGATGCCATTGTAGTAGTAGAGGCCGTGCATGCCAAGCTTGATGAAGGTGAAAAATCGGCAAAAAAGGCAACCCTTTCCGCCATGAGCGAAATTACAGGCGCCATTGTTTCCATAACGCTGGTAATGTCGGCTGTATTTATCCCGGTATCATTTCTTAAAGGTCCATCAGGAGTATTTTATCAGCAGTTTGCCATAACGCTTGCTGTGGCAATCCTTATATCGGCTGTAAATGCATTAACGTTGAGTCCGGCGCTGTGTGCCTTATTACTAAAGCCACACAAAGAAGGAGAGCATCATAAAAAGAAAAACATCAAAGACCGTTTCTTTAATTCATTTAATGCCGGTTTTGATGCAATGAATAATAAATACACAAAATCCCTTGGCTTCCTTGTAAGAAAAAAATGGATAGCTGTAGCAGGGCTTGCAGTATTTTGTGGGATAACCTATTTCCTTTTTACTACAACACCTTCAGGGTTTATACCAAATGAAGACCGTGGTATTATTATGGCAGATATAACTCTGCCACCGGGAACAACACTTGAAAAAACTCAGGAAACCATCAATAAGCTTGACTCTGTAATAACATCCATGCCAATAGTTGAGGCAAGGATGAGCGTTGTGGGCTTCAGCCTTCTTAACAGGGTAAATGGTGGTTCGTATGCATTTACAATTATCAAGCTTAAAGACTGGAAAGAAAGGACAGAAGATAATCAGTCGGTTGATGCTGTTGTAGGCGATCTTTTTGCCCGTACGGCAGGTTTTAAAGACGCAAGGCTGTTATTTTTTACACCACCAAGTGTACAGGGCTTTGGTACTGCCGATGGTTTTGAATTTAAAATCCAGGATAAAGGAGATGACGACTGGGCAACGGTAAGTAAAGTTAGCAACGAATTTTTAGGCGAGCTTATGAAGCGTCCGGAAATACAATATGCCATTACAAACTTTAACCCCGGCTTCCCTCAATACCAAATGGATATTAATGTAGAAAGAGCAAAAGATGCAGGTGTATCTGTAAGTGATATTTTTAATACCATGCAGGGGTATTACGGAGGTTTATATACAACTGATTTTAACAGGTTTGGTAAACAGTATCGTGTAATGATCCAGGCTAAACCTGAAGAAAGGGCAGATGAAAAATCTATAAATAATGTTTATGTGCGTAATGCACAGGGCCAAATGGTTGCCATAAGCCAGTTTATAAGCTTAAAAAAGATTTATGGCCCTGAAGCTGTGGCACGTTTCAACATGCTTAAGGCAGTAAACGTAAACGGTAAGGCAAATCCGGGATATAGTTCGGGAGATGCTATTAAGGCCATTCAGGAAGTAGCGGCAAAACACCTGCCTCAAACCTATACTTATGAATTCTCAGGTATGACCCGTGAAGAGATCATTGCAGGTAATCAGGTAGCAGGTGTATTCCTGCTTAGCTTAATATTTGTGTACTTCCTGTTAAGTGCGCAGTATGAAAGTTATGTAGTTCCTTTTTCTGTACTGCTTTCGCTTCCTGTAGGTATTGCAGGAGCCATAGGATTTGTTAAGCTTGCAGGGCTGGAAAATAACATCTATTTCCAGGTAGCCCTTATTATGCTTATAGGCCTCCTCGCTAAAAATGCCATACTTATTGTAGAGTTTGCCATACAGCGAAGGCGTCATGGTATGAGTCTTTATGAATCGGCCATACAGGGTGCAAAAGCACGTTTAAGGCCAATTCTTATGACCTCGTTTGCCTTTATATTCGGATTATTGCCGCTTGCACTTGCAACAGGTGTTGGCGCCGTGGGTAACCGCTCTATAGGTATGGGTGCCGTTGGAGGTATGCTTATAGGTACTTTGTTTGGGGTATTTGTTATCCCGGTACTGTTTGTAATATTCCAGGGGCTGCAGGAAAGAATTTCCGGTAAGCCAAAACAAGATGAAACCGAAAGTAATATAGTATAATATTTCAGGATGAAAATGAAATTTAATATATACAGAATAATAGCCCTTGCAGCAATAGGCCTGCTTATGCAGTCCTGTTTTGTGGCAAAGGACTATGAAAGGCCGGATATAAAGGCCGAGAACCTGTACCGTACAGAAGTTATGGCGCAGGACAGCACTTCACTGGCTGATGTTGCATGGAATGATCTTTTTACAGATCCCGTATTACAACAGCATATTGAAAAAGGGCTGCAAAATAATTTTGATATAAGGGTGGCCATACAAAACATTACCGCTGCCAATGCATACCTGAAACAGGCAAAAGCAGGCTACCTGCCTACCCTTAGCGCTACGGCAAGCCTTACCCACCAGGAACTGGCCAGAAACAGCCAGTTTGGTAGTTTCTTTAATGGTGCTATAGATCAGTACCAGTTAAGCGGTACACTTTCCTGGGAAGCAGACATTTGGGGTAAGATACGCAGTAATAAGCGTGCTGCAAATGCCTCTTACCTGCAAACCATAGCTGCAAACCAGGCTGTAAAAACAAGAGTAATAACTGATATAGCAAATATATACTACCAATTACTTTCTCTGGATGCGCAGCTAAAAGTGGCTGAAGAGTCGGTTATAAACCGGGATGAAAGTGTTGAAGCCATAAAAGCGCTTAAGGAAGCAGGTAATGTAAATGAAGTAGGTGTAAAACAAACTGAAGCACAAAAATATGCTACAGAGCTTATAGTACAGGACCTTAAAACCAATATTATACTCCTTGAAAATACAATGAGCATTTTACTGGGAGAGGCCCCTCAGTCTATTGAAAGGGGTACACTGGAAGAGCAGGTTTTAAATCCTGAAATAAAGCTGGGATATTCTGCATCACTGCTTAGTAACAGGCCTGATGTTATTGCAGCAGAGTATGCTTTTATCAATGCATTTGAGCTTACCAATGTTGCCAGGACTAATTTTTATCCTCAGCTAACACTTACAGCAACAGGCGGTCTTCAGAGTATAGATGTAAAAGAATGGTTTAGCACAAATTCGCTTTTTGCAAATATAGTGGGAGGCCTTACCCAGCCAATATTTAATCAGAGACAGATAAAAACACGTTATGAAGTTGCACAGGCAACACAGGAGCAGGCATATGTTCAGTTTGAACAGACTCTTGTAAATGCCGGCAAAGAAGTTTCTGATGCGCTTGCACAGTATAATAACGAAACCACAAAACTTGAAATAAGAGAAAACCAGGTGGAGGCATTAAAAACAGCGTCCGGATACTCTGACGAGTTGCTGGAATATGGACTTGTAAATTATCTTGAGGTACTTACCGCAAAAGATAATGCACTTTCCAGCGAATTAAACTTAATTGATAATAAGTACAGGCAATACCTTGCCATAATTAATTTATACAAGGCTTTAGGTGGTGGTTGGAAATAATATAGCCGGATAATTTTCGGTTATTCAGATTAATTGTTTGTTTTATGTTTGCCGCTCGGTATGGGTAACTGTGCCGGGCGGTTCTTTTTGATTGATTTTTCACATTGTTTTACCTGAAACATTAATTTTTTCTTAAAACAATAGTCTTCTATAAGTTACTTTATACACTATAAATAATAATGATAGCGTGATTAATTTTTTCGCTATAACACGCTCATAATGTGAAAGTTTTTAATATACATTTGCTGCATACTAACACCTGCATCATTATGAACTTTATGTTAATGGCCACTACTGCTTTCCTGACTGTGGCACTTTACTACCTTGCTAATTCTTTTGAAGATGCTTATATGCGTTCTTCCAGAAAAAATGCAATTCTTAAATTTCGAAATAATCGACAAAAAAGCCTGAGTTTTTATCAGCATGTTGAAGCCTATGCTACTGAATACAATACATGGGGTTATAATGCATTTGCAGATACAGACGTTACATTTTCAGAATTTATTGATGCTCTTAAGGAAAAGCACAGTATTGAATATTCTGATGCGGAAGAAGCCAGGATCAAGAAGGGTAAATTAACCAGAGCCCAAATTGATGATTTTACAGAAAGGATGGCCTATCAGGAAGAATTTATTACTGCCATGGAATCTACCCTACAATATAAAAATAATGGTTTTGTAAAACAGGCCACAGCCTAACTATAATTGTTTAAAACTTTTTCAATTCAATTATAAGA
>CAMPIZ010000043.1 GCA_946886675.1 uncultured Flavobacterium sp. | reverse complement strand
ACTTTAGATAGTGTAAATACTTTTAAAAATGTTCGATAAAGTTATCGTAGGAAGCGAAGAATGGTGCGCTTTTCCCGGCCTTGGCATCCCCGCAATCAAAGCCCGTGTAGATTCTGGTGCAAAAACCTCTGCACTCCACGCAGTTAACATCTCCCCTTTTATAAAGGACGGGGATAACTGGGTAAAGTTTGATATCAACCCTATACAAAACAATACAAAAACAGTTATTCACTGCGAGGCCCCCCTTGTAGATAAGCGAATTGTAAAAAGCTCAAGCGGCTACCGCGAAAAACGTTATGTAATAACTGCACAGATACAAATAGGCGATGCTCACTGGGATGTGGAAGTAACACTTACCAACCGCGACTCTATGGGTTTCCGTATGCTGTTAGGGCGTGAAGCCATGAGCGGGCGCCTTTTGGTAGACCCGGAGCAAAAGTATCTATTAGGCCAGCCTACTTATGAGAAGCTTAAAGAATATTATGATAAAAACGACGAGCCTAAAAAAGGCCTTCGGATAGGGGTTTTAGCAAGCAATCCTGAGCTTTACAGTAACAGGCGTATTATGGAAGCAGGTGAAATGCGCGGACATGAAATGCACTTTTTAAACCTGAAGTACTGTTACATGAAGCTGGATGCCGAAACTCCTGAGATACATTACAGGGGCGGCAGGGTACTTAACGATTTTGATGCCGTTATACCACGTATACGCCCAAGTATGACATTTTACGGCTGTGCGCTTACACGCCACTTTGAGGCTTTAAAAGTTTTTTGCCTCAACTCTGCTTCGGCTATCAGCCAGTCAAGGGATAAGCTGTATTCGCTTCAGCTGCTCCTTAACAGCGGTATAGATATTCCTACCACAGGATTTGCCAACTCTCCTCTTGATACCAACGACCTTATAAAAATGGTGGGCGGTTCTCCGCTTATTGTTAAGTTGTTAGAAGGCACACAGGGTAAAGGTGTAGTACTGGCAGAGACCAAAAAGGCTGCAGAGAGTGTTATAAACGCTTTTAAAAGCCTTAATGCCAATATACTGGTACAGGAATTTATTAAGGAGGCAAACGGTAAGGATATACGCTGTTTTGTAATAGACGGCAAAGTAGTAGCCGCTATACAGAGAGAGGCGCTTCCGGGCGAGTTTAGGGCAAACATTCACCTTGGCGGAACAGCTTCTATTATAAAAGCTACACCTGAAGAAAAGAAAATAGCCATTAAAGCTGCCAAAGCTATGGGGCTTAAAGTAGCAGGTGTAGATATTATACGCTCGTCTAAAGGGCCATTATTGCTTGAGGTTAACTCCTCTCCCGGACTTGAAGGCATAGAGGGCGCAACCAATAAAGATATTGCAGGCGAAATGATAAGAGCTATTGAAAAGAATTTTAAACTGTAAAACTTTAATATATGGAGATAGTATCATCAGTATTAGTAATGTTTGTAGCACTACTCCACCTATACATTTTCTGGCTGGAAACTTTTGCGTGGACAACCCGCGGCAAAAAGGTGTTTAAAAAATTCCCTCCCGATTTTTTTGTAAAAACAAGGGCTATGGCTGCAAACCAGGGGTTATACAATGGCTTTCTGGCAGCCGGACTGCTGTGGTCATTACTTATACGCAATCCTGAATGGAGTACAAACATAGCCATGTTCTTTTTAGGTTGTGTGTTGTTAGCTGGGATCTTTGGCGGAAGCACTATACAGAAAAACATTTTATACATACAGGGATTGCCTGCATTGCTGGGCATGCTGTGCTTATATTTTAATATTTAATTATGAAGTACAAACATATAATTGTAGTATTTTTACTAGGAAGTTTAATTACAATAGTTGGTGCGCTCTTTAAAATTATGCACTGGCCCGGAGCATCTATAACGCTTATTACGGGCTTATTTTTTGAAGTTATCGCCATACTATTCCTGATAATTAAACTAATGACAACAGGAAAGTCAGATTCTTTCTTAAATAAATAGCTATGAAAAAAACAGCCTTTTATATATTCATGTTGCTGATTCCGATATGGGGCTTCAGTCAGGAAGGCTGTCTTAAATTCAGAAACGGTACCTTTAAAGTTACAGATCCTGCTTCAAAAAAAGTATGTATTATTACCCGTGACGGTGATATACAAACCGAAAGGATGGAGGATTCTGATGAGACATATGATTTTAATATTGAATGGATAAACGACTGTACCTATACCGTTACACCAACTGCTACAACTATAGACCGAAACAGGGATGTGCTAAAAGCCGGAACCATGACGGTTAAAATTGTAAAAACTACCGACAGCTCTTATACCCAAAAAGTACGTGTTACCAGTAACCCAAAATTCAGGCGCTATGATGAGGTGTATGTGGTAAAAAAGAAAGAAAAGAAAGCTCTTGACTGATAAAGTACAATATTTTAAAATAAAATCAGCTGTTATATTACCCTATCAATTTAATTGCTATACTTGTGTTAGCAATAAGCAGAAAACATGTTGTATCAATATATTGAAACCCAAAGGCTCCGGCTGCGTAAACTTACTCCCGAAGTAACCAAACATATCTTTACCACGATGGAAGATAAAGCCCTTATGGATTTTCTAGGGCTTGCTGATTTTGAAACCCTTGAAAAAGAAAAGGAAAAATTTCGAAATGGCTTACAGATGTTCAATAAGAGTTTTATGAACTTTCAGTTGTTGGATAAGGAGTCAGATAAAGTTATTGGGGGATGCGGATTTCATACCTGGTTTCCTTTACACCGCCGGGCAGAACTGGGCTATGGCTTATTTTATGATAGTTACAAACAAAAGGGACTGATGACAGAAGCCTTAAAAGCTGTCTTAGACTACGGTTTTACTGAAATGAACCTACACCGGGTGGAAGCGCTTACAGCAACATACAATACAGCTTCAATAAGTACCCTTAAAAAGTTTGGCTTTATGTTTGAAGGTACTTTACGGCAGCATTATAATGTAGACGGTGTAATGGAAGACTCTGTTATGTATGCGCTTCTAAAACATGAATTTAAGAAGGCATAATCATAGTAATAAACGAACTATGAGCCCAAAACGAGAATTTATTTCTAATAGGTTTGAAACATGACAATAGAAGAACTTCAGCATATAGCAAACAAGTTTCCTGGAGTAACATATGATATAAAGTGGGAAGATCATCTTTGCTTTAATGTAGGCGGAAAAATGTTCCTCATCACCTCGCCCGACAGTGTGCCGCATAATGCATCCTTGAAAGTTGCGGTTGAAGATTTTGAACAACTTACTCAGATTGAAGGTATAATTCCGGCCCCCTATCTTGCCCGTTATAAGTGGATTCAGCTTGATGATATAAATCGTTTCTCAAAAAAAGAATGGGAAAAATACCTGCCCATTGCCTATCATCTTATTTTCGATAAGCTACCTGCTAAGATAAAAAGAGAAGTTACGGGGTGAGAAACATGCTTATAACGATAAATTAAAAAGCCTCCCTATAGGAGGCTTTTACTATTATTCAAATACACCTTCATCTATATGTAAATTGCTTAAAAAAGCAATAGTATTTTCTATATCATAATGCAGTATCCTATCATTTTCAACTACAGGAACTTCTTCTCTGTAAGACTTGAGGAACATCTCTATAAATTCACTCGATTTAAGCGGTCTCCTAAACTCAATAGCCTGAGAAGCATTCATAAGCTCAATAGCAAGTATGCGCTCCAGGTTCTCTATAATCCTTAATGTTTTTGTAGCGGCATTAGCCCCCATGCTAACATGGTCTTCCTGCCCGTTACTGGATACAATGCTGTCTGCACTTGCAGGGGTTGCCAGCTGTTTGTTCTGGCTAACAATGCTTGCGGCAGTATATTGCGGAATCATAAAGCCTGAATTAAGTCCCGGATTGTTTACAAGGAATGGAGGCAATCCGCGAAGTCCGGATATAAGCTGATATGTCCTTCTTTCAGATATACTTCCTAATTCTGCAAGGGCAATTCCCAGAAAGTCCAGTGTAAGTGCCAGGGGCTGGCCGTGAAAGTTACCTCCCGAAATAATAAGGTCGCTTTCAATAAATATGTTTGGGTTATCTGTTACCGAGTTAATCTCGGTACGGAAAACTTTCTTCACATAATCTATGGTATCTTTAGTTGCGCCATGAACCTGTGGTATGCAACGGAAAGAATATGGATCCTGTACGTGTTTTTTAGACTGTGCTATAATTTCGCTGTCTTCAAGCAGCTCGTTAAAACGCCTTGCGGTCACTATCTGCCCTTTGTGCGGACGAACCATGTGTATCAGTTCATTAAACGGTTCCTGTCTTCCGTCAAAAGCCTCAAGTGAAATAGCCCCTATAACATCTGCCAGATAAGAGTATTTAACCGATTTAAGCAGTATATACACTCCATAAGCACTCATAAACTGTGTACCGTTAAGCAGTGCAAGCCCTTCTTTAGACTGTAATACTATAGGCTCCCACCCCATCTTTTCCATCACTTTTTTTGCCGGCTGGCGGAAACCGTCCATAACTACTTCGCCCTCTCCTAAAAGCGGAAGCGACAAATGTGCCAGCGGGGCAAGGTCGCCCGAAGCGCCTAATGAACCCTGGTTGTATATTACAGGAAAAATATCGTTGTTATAAAAATCTATAAGCCTTTCTACAGTTTTAAGCTGAACACCGGAATGGCCATAACTCAGGGATTGTATTTTTAGCAGGAGCATAATTTTTACAATCTCATCAGGCACTACTTCTCCCGTTCCGCAAGCGTGCGACTTAACGAGGTTTTCCTGCAGCTGGGATAAATTATCGTTGGATATTTTTACATTGTATAAAGAGCCAAAACCTGTATTTATACCATAAATGGGATCGGTTTGCGATTTCATTTTTTCATCAAGGTAAGCCCTGCATTTTTCTATATTGGCTCTGGCTTCCTCGCTAAGCTCCAGCTTTTTACCCTGATTAATAATATCGTTTACTAATTCCAGTGAAAGCAGGTCGCTGCTTATATAATGTATTGTTTCCATTTATGCGTTAGATTGAAAGCCCAAAATTCACTAAACCTTATTTAAAAAACAAGATTTTTGGCAATTTTTCATTTTTTAAGCATGATCGCTTTCAATTTTATGGTAAGCTTTGCCTATATAATCAAATATACTGGAAGCTGTAAAAGCCTGCATTCCTGTTTCGGGTACGGCCACATCGGCTGTCAGTCCATGCAGGTACACACCAAAAACTGCCGCATCTATAGGTGAGTAGCTTTGTGCCAGCAAACCGGTAATTATACCTGTAAGTACATCCCCGCTGCCTCCAGTAGCAAGCGCAGCATTTCCGCTGGAGTTAATATGTACCTCATCTTTATACACTATCATGGTTTTGGCATCTTTTGCCACAAGTATAATATTATGCTCTTTACAAAAGATTTTCATTTTTTCAATTTTATCAAAACCATCTTCCCAACTGCCCATAAGGCGTTCCAGCTCTTTAGGATGCGGAGTTAGTATAGTATCAGGAGGCAAAAGTTTTAACCATTCTTTGTTATAAGACAGTATATTGAGTGCGTCGGCATCTATAACCAGCGGACAGTTTACCTTTGCCAGAAAGTCATGAAAAGCCTGTTGTGTATCGGCATGCTGGCCAATACCTGGGCCTATACCAATAGCAGAAGGCTCAAAATCAAAATTAATATGTGTAATATATTCTTCTCCATCAGTTAAAGCCATAGCTTCAGGAAAAGCCGACTGAATTATTGTATATCCACATTTGGGCAGATAAGTTGTTACAAGGCCACAACCTGACTTTAATGCTGCCTTTGCCGATAGGCATACCGCCCCTATTTTACCATAACTGCCACCAACAATAAGTGCATGACCCTGTTTGCCCTTATGGGTAAAAGGCTCCATTGGCTTATATCTTTTATGAGCTGCAAAGTGATCGGTAAGGTAATAATGTGTTTCGGTATTTTTAATAAACTCCTTATCGAGTCCTATATCCAGTACTTCTACTTTCTTTACATATTTATAGTTATCAGATAAATACAGGGAAAGTTTAGGCTGCTGAAAAGTAAGAACGACATCGCTGTGTATGGCAAACTTTGTCTTCTTTTCCATAAATACTCCCGAAGGCACATCTATAGAAACTACAAAGGCATCACTATGATTTATTTTTTTAATCATTTCCTTAACGCTGCCCTCAGGTTTCCGGCTCAGGCCTATGCCAAAAATAGCATCTACCACTACCCGCTTGCCATCGTGATAAGAGTATACTTCTCCGTTATTATACTTAAGTTCAGACTGATTTATTTTGTTGAGATTAGCAGTAAAATCGGGAGTTGCTTTTCCAGCATCGTTAAGTATATCAAGTACTACCCTGTACTTTGCCTCATGTAGTAATCTTGCCACTACAAGCCCGTCTCCGCCATTATTACCCTGCCCGCATATTACATGAAACAGGGTTTCCTTATCAGGAAAATTTCGCTTTAGCCACAGGAAAACCTGGTTTCCCGCCCTTTCCATAAGGTCATAAAAAGTAATGCCCTGCTGTTGTATAGTAATCCTGTCGGCCTCGCGGGTTGCTTCAATATCAAAAATCTTCATGGGTACTGATTTGTCATATAAATTTATTACAATAAATAATGACAGCAATATTTTAACGGGAATTTATCACACAATTATTAAAGAATGTTGAACAAATATTATACTTTAACGGTAGTTTTTCAATAATTTAGCGGTTTGAAACTTTATTACAAACATTAAATGAAAAATACTGCGCTTACGCACATACACGAAGGCCTTGGAGCTAAAATGGTACCGTTTGCAGGATACAATATGCCTGTACAATATGAAGGAGTTAATGCAGAACACGAGACAGTAAGAAATGCTGTGGGTGTTTTTGATGTTTCACACATGGGTGAATTTTTCCTTTCGGGGCCAAAAGCTTTAGACCTTATACAAAAAGTTACAACAAACGATGCTTCTTCACTTACTGTGGGCAGGGCGCAATACTCATGCATGCCAAATGAAAACGGCGGTATAGTAGACGATCTTATTATATATAAGCTGGAAGAAGAAAAGTACCTTTTGGTTGTTAACGCTTCTAACATTGAAAAAGACTGGAACTGGATTTCGTCTAAAAATGATATGGGCGCAACTTTGGAAAATGCTTCTGAAGAGTATTCCCTATTGGCTATACAGGGGCCAAAAGCAGTTGAGGCTATGCAGTCTTTAACATCAGTAGACCTTGCAGTCATAAAATATTATCATTTTGAAGTTACCGATTTTGCAGGCGTTGATAATGTGATTATATCTGCAACCGGATATACCGGAAGCGGCGGTTTTGAAATTTACGCCAGAAATTCTGATATTGAACAGATATGGAATAAGGTGTTTGAGGCAGGCGCTTCGTTTGGCATTAAACCAATAGGACTTGCTGCCCGCGATACATTAAGGCTGGAGATGGGCTTTTGCCTGTATGGTAACGACATTAACGATACCACTTCACCTATTGAAGCAGGACTGGGCTGGATTACCAAGTTTACTAAAAATTTTACCAACAGTGATGCCATTAAAAAACAAAAAGAAGAAGGCGCCGACAGAAAACTTGTAGGGTTTGAGCTTGTTGAGAGAGGAATCCCTAGGCATGATTATGAAATTACAGATAAAGACGGGAATGTAATAGGTATAGTTACATCTGGTACCCAGTCGCCATCACTTGGCAAGGGCATTGGACTGGGTTATGTACCTGTTGCATATGCTGCACCGGACAGCGAAATATTTATAAGGATAAGGAAGAACGACATACCTGCAAAGGTGGTTAAGCTTCCTTTCTACAAAAAATAGCGGCCTATGAAAAAAATACTCGCATTAGCCTGTTTACTTCCGCTTTTGGCGGGAGCGCAAAACCATGAAGAGGCATGCAGGGTATTTTACAACATAAGCCAGTTAATAAAAGAAGAGCATTTTAAACCTAAGCCGACAGACGACAGCCTGTCGGTTTATGTTTTTAATACGGTGATAAAAAACCTCGACGAAAACCGTATGATACTGCTTAAGGAAGACATAGACAGCCTTAGCAGACATAAGTATAAAATAGATGATTACCTTATAAGCCAGGACTGTGCTTTTTTTCACGACTTTATAAGTATTTACCGCAATGCGCTGCAGCGCAACATGGATGTTATACATGAAATAAGCAGCGAAGGTATAGACCTTAACGGATCTGATACTATTTACTACTCCACATCCCCTTTCCCTTACCGGAAAGATATAGAAGCAATAAAAAAGTTTGTGCGCAAAAAAATAGTTTATGATGTATTGGAGGATATCTCAAAACTAAGCAGGAATAAAGATTCGTTGATGAATAAATTTGGCGAACTTGAGAAATTATCAAAAGTAAAGATAACCGATACTTACTTATGCCGTGCCGATGCCCTTCTAAACCCCGAAGAGGGATTTGAAAACAGTATCTATCATATGTTCTATGCTGTTTTCTGCTCTTATTTTGATCCTCACAGTACTTACTTTAATTATAACGAAAAGGCCAACTTCCTTTCTAATATCTCATCAGAAAATTATTCCCTGGGCATATATGTAAGCCAGAACGAAAAAGAAGAGATAATAGTAGAAGAAATTGTACCCGGGGGGCCTGCCTATAAAACACAGATTGATAAAGGCGACCAGATAATTAAGCTGGCTTCAGAAAACAGGGAGTATGCCGTTACCTGTGCCTCAATGGAAACCATTACTAACATTGTTTTTAGCGATGCTTATAAAACTGTTGAGCTAACCCTTCGCAAGAACGACGGAACCGTTTACAGCGTTGCACTTGAGAAAAAAATCATGCGGGCAGAAGACAACTCGGTATACAGTTTTGTAATAAACGGTGAAGTGCCAATGGGGTACCTTAAAATACCCAGCTTTTATACAGAAATGGATAATAAAAGTATAAAAGGCTGTGCCGATGATGTAGCTAAGGAAATAGAAAAGCTAAAAGAAGAAAACATACACGGGCTTATTATAGATCTGCAGTTTAATGGCGGCGGCTCTATGGAAGAAGTAATAAAAATGGCAGGTATGTTTATCGATTTCGGCCCGCTCTCTGTTGTGGTAGATAAAAACGGGTCACGACAGGTACTGAAAGATTATCACCGGGGCAATATTTATGATGGGCCAATGGTGGTACTGGTTAACGGATTTTCGGCTTCAGCAAGCGAGTTCTTTTCGGGTATCATGCAGGATTATAACCGCGCCATTATTGTAGGAAGCAGGACTATGGGCAAAGCCAGTATGCAGACTATATACCAGATGGAGGAAGAAAATCCGTCTAACTTTGTAAAGCTCACTATAGATAAGTTTTACCGCGTAACGGGAAAAAGCAGCCAATATATAGGCATACTGCCCGATATTGAACTACCCTCCTACCTTGACGATCTGCTTCCGCGGGAAAACACATTGCCTACCGCTATGGAAAACGACAGCATAGAGACCAGGATAAGGTTTAAAAAACTCTCACAGCCGTTTTTAAGCGTGATAGCCGCAAATAGTGCTGCCCGTATTAAAAACAGTCCGGACTTTACTGAAGTGCAGGAAGTGAACAAAAAAGTAATGGAAATTTATAATACAGAAAAAGCTCCTGTTGCCCTTAATTTTGACAGCGTTTTTAATGATGTGCAT
>CAMPIZ010000042.1 GCA_946886675.1 uncultured Flavobacterium sp. | reverse complement strand
CTTTAACTCTTCCTTTTTTAAATTACAGCCCCAAAACTACAGGCGATTTAGTAAAAAACATCAATCAATTGCCACAAGTATTCCTGCAGGAAGTTACCATAAGCGAAAAAGTCCAAACCTTTGCATATGAGCAATGGCTAATAACCGCTTATTGCCTCATTACATCAATACTCATAATAAGATTTGCTTATAATATTCGCACGTTCATTACAAAAATTAAAAAACACAAAACAATAGATTATAACAATGCCACACTGGTATTGCTTCCTTACAATGTATTACCACACACATTTTTAAAATACATCTTTATAAATGAGGATGACTATAATGAGAATGCTCTTGAGAAAGATCTTTACATACATGAGTTAGCACATGTAAACCAAAAGCATACACTTGATATACTTTTTATAGAGATAATAAAAACCATATTTTGGTTTAATCCGCTGCTATACTTTTTTAAAAGAACAATACAGCTTAATCATGAATTTTTGGCCGATGAGGCCGTAATAACTGTAAACAAAGATACCGCAGGATACCAAAGCCTGCTGTTGCAAATAACATCCGGAAACTCTGTTGCGCTGGCCAGCAACATAAACTTTTCTATAACTAAAAAAAGATTTATTATGATGACCAAAACCACACCACGACTGCTGGCAATAAGCAAGCAGCTTCTTTTATTGCCTGTACTGGCAGGATTATTCTTTATTTCCTGTGCAGAGAATGACATAAATAAAAATAATGAGGATGCGTCTTCAAGGGAAACTGAACAGATTACGATTCCTGAAAATGAAGCCCCTCCAGCGGCTGAAGGCAAGATATATAACGCCGGAGGATTAACAAAACAGCCGGAATATCCCGGAGGTATGGGAGAGTTTTATAGACATGTAAGTAAAAACTTTAATATTCCTGAAGTAAGAGGTGAAGAGATGGCCGCAAAAATAATGGTTTCATTTGTTGTTGAAACAGATGGCACAATGAGCGACATTAAAGTTCTAAGAGATCCAGGCTATGGTATGGGAGATGAAGCCTTAAGAGTTTTAAAAACCATAACCGAAAAATGGACACCTGGGGAAATGAATGGAGAAAAAGTAAGAACAAGCTTTGCATTACCAATAACCATAAACGTTAAAGCATAAATGGCTATGTTATGATTGTTATTTCTGACAAAATCGATTATAACATGGCAGTAATTGCGCTTGCCAGCAATCTTAAATTTTTCTGTAACCAAAAAAAGTTTATCATGATGACTAAAACCACACCCAAATGGAAAATAGCTGTTCTCAAAATATCTATAGCTCCATTTGTAACAGCAATATTCTCGCTCTTGTGCCTTAAAAGTGTTGCACAGGAAAAGACAACTAAATTACCCAACAGAATTGAAGTAGAAACTGTGACAAATGAGGAATTAGATTCTCTACAAAAAGCAGATCCTGTAAAATATAAAGGCGAGCGGGAAGAAATTTTAAAAACTACAATAACATACAACGAGGCAGGCAGTAAAAAAGATAGTATTTTCTTTAACAATAAACCAAAGTATGAAAAGCCAAAATTAACTAGTCTGTCTAAAATATCGCCTGATAAAATAAAAAGGATAGAAATATTGCAACTTAGTAATGATGAAAAAAAAGCTTTAAAGGAAATTGATTTTGAAAAATACAATGACTCAACCCTTGTTGACTATATGGCAGTAAAAGCTACTTTTATAAATGAGGAAGGAGAAATTGAAGCCATAACGTCTTACGAAAAAAAGCCAAATAATAAAATGTAATTATAATGGAAGCTTTCCTAATAAAATCGGCAATAAGTATGGCAGTTTTACTGCTTGTGTACAAACTGTTTCTTGAAAAAGAGAAGATGCACCGTTTTAACAGGTTCTATTTACTATTTAGCCTGGTATTTTCCCTCTGGCTGCCTTTTATAAACATTCCGGTATATGTTGAAGCTGAAAGTTTTGAGCCTACACAATTAACCGCAAATGAGCCGGTAAACTTACAGGAACAAAAATCAGTAGGAAGCATTAGGGAAATAGTATGGCAGGATAGTAATAATGATATAGAAGCAGCAACAATTAAAACCAATTATTGGCCAGAGATTATATTATATACATACTGTTTTATAACACTGCTTTTAGCATTACGATTTATATGGAATATCAGCCAATTTTTACGCCTGGCACATAAAAACCAAACTATACGCTATCAAACAGCAAATCTGGTTTTACTGCCGCATAAGACCTTACCACACACCTTCCTTAATTTTATCTTTATAAACGGGGATGAATACAGGGCACAAACCATAGTAAACGACCTTTATGTTCATGAATTAGCTCATGTTAACCAGAAACATACCCTTGACGTCCTCTTTATAGAAGTACTGAAGACCCTGATGTGGTTTAATCCCTTACTGTATTTCTACAAAAGAGCAATACAGCTTAATCATGAGTTTTTAGCCGATGAGGCTGTTGTATCAAAAGAAAATGTAACAACATATCAAAATACATTACTGCAGGTGGCATCCGGAAGCCATTGTATTGCGCTGGCCAGCAATCTTAATTTTTCTGTAACCAAAAAAAGATTCATTATGATGACTAAAACCACACCCAAAAGAAAAAGCAGGCTGTTAAAATTAGCAACAGCATTTATTGCTGTAGGAATAACATATTTTATAAGTACCAAAACTGTAACTTATGCAAAAGGCACAGAAGCACCATCATTCTTTCAGCAATTTAATATTACAAAAGACACTATAGCTGGTGATGCCAGAAGGGATGAATACTTTTCCGGGGTGAAAATTACAATTCAGGATAGCCTTAGAAATGTATTTGTAAACGCCCCTTATGAAAAGCTTACTGATGAGCAAAAGCGCTTTTATTTGTCTTATGTGCCTGAAAAGAAAGGTAATGCTGATGGTGTTAGTGAAGAAGATTACAAATTCTCGTTAGAACAGGAAGACAGCCATTTTTACATTGATAATAAAAAGATAAGCAGGGAAGAATTTTTAAAACATGACAGAAAAGAATTTGCGAGCAGCGGATACAGGGGGCATGGCGGCACTATGGTTGACGGTAAGTTACAGATGATTTTCCAGATGTATTATTATACCTATCCTTATTACAACAAACATATTAAACATATAAACGACCATTACCCTAAAAAAGCCTGTCAGATATCCATAAGTGAAAAGCCTATACAGTCAGGTTATAGTAAAATTGAAAAAACAGGAGATGAAGTAGGAAAAAGCGACAAGGAGGTTATGGATATGAGACAGGAAACAACAATAAGTGCAGCCTCATACAGTTTTGACGAAGAAAGCGCAAAAACAGCCCACAACAGGGATGCATCATTTCCGGGAGGGAAAGAAGCATTTGATAAGTATATCCAAAAAAATATTGATTTTGGCAGTATAACAAATAAAGATTATATACTGATTGGCTATACCATAAATACCGATGGTTCTGTTTCTGATGTAAAATTATATGGTAATGTTGATGACAAAGAACTGGACTCTAAAGTTAAAAAGGTGTTTGAAAATTCACCCAAATGGGTTCCACAACAAAAAGAAGGAAAACCAGTTGTAACTAATACTACGTATTATTATAAAAAAACTAAATAACCACACTTCTTATCTAATTTAAAATCCGCCTACATAGGCGGGTTTTTTATTTATAACCCAAAACATATCAAACGCTTACAACATTTGTAATAAAAAACACGTTACCTTTGTATCATCATCAATCAAAATCAAATCATTATGTTAAAGCGTTTTTTTATCACCTGCTCTGGGGCAGATAAAGACCTCATTTATTCCTGTTCAAACGGAGAGCAAAATAAGTATGCAGGTATAGGGGCAACCGTATTTTTTACAGCAGTAATGGCATTTATAGCTGCAAGCTATGCTCTCTACACAGTTTTCGACAATATCCTTACTTCTATACTCTTTGGTTTTATATGGGGGCTGCTTATTTTTAATCTCGACAGGTTTATAGTTTCCACAATCCGTAAGCGCGACAGCTTTTGGAGTGAACTGCTGCAGGCTAGTCCACGTATACTGCTGGCCATTATTATAGCCATAGTAATATCAAAACCTCTCGAAATAAAAATATTTGAAAAGGAAATAGCCACTGTACTCCTGAAAGAAAAGAATGACCTGGCTATGGCCAATAAAAAACAAGTTTCCGCTTATTATCAGTCAGATCTTGATAAAAACAAAGCCTCTATAGACAGCCTTAAGTCGGAAATAACAAGAAAGGAAAAAGAGGTAAACGACCTATATGCTACCTATATTACGGAAGCTGAAGGTACAAGCGGAACAATGAAGTTAGGCAAAGGCCCTGTATATAAGGAAAAGCGTGAAAAGCACGATACATCGCTGGCACAACTTGATACTTTAAGGAAAACTAATTTGGCTAAAATAGCCGAAAAGGAAAAAGAAGCTGCACTACTTGCCACAAACCTTGATAAGAAAATTACGGAAACCCAGCCTGTTATTGATAACTTTGACGGACTCATGGCGCGTATTAATGCATTGAATAAGCTTCCACTGCTGCCTTCACTGTTTATTATGCTTTTGTTTTTAGCTATTGAAACATCGCCCATAATAGCAAAGCTGCTTTCGCCAAAAGGTGAATATGACTTTAAGCTGGAAGACAGTGAAACAGCACTTAAAACAAACCTTGCACAAAACACCTATCAACGCGACCTGATGCGTACAACAGATGCAGGCATTTATGACGACGTGTATGCCGATATCAGGCAGGATGGTGAATTATATAACTACAAAAAGAAAAAGGCAATAGAGATGCTGCAAATGCAGGCTGACAGCTTTAGTGACAAACAAAAGAGTGTTATGTGATAGAAGCTTTTTTGAGCTTCTACTATTTCATATCATTAATCTCTGCCTGTAGTTTTTTAGTAAGGCTATTAAAAATGAGCTCATAAGAATGGTCGATTAACTGCAGCAAAAGTTTTTGAGGTACATCGCTGTTTACAGCTACTGTATTCCAGTGCACTTTACTCATGTGGTAACCGGGATTTACACCCTCATATTCAGCCCTAAGCTCCAGCGCTTTTTCCGGATCACATTTAAGGTTTATGGATGGTGTGTTATCTTCCCAGCCTTTTAAGGAAGAGAGCGCAAACATTTTACCGCCTACTTTAAACACAAGAGTATCTTCATCAAACGGAAAATGTTCGGTAACGCCTTTTTTAGCAAGGCAATAATCGTAATAAGACTGGATGTTCATATCTCTTCTCTATTATCTATGTTCTAAAAGTCTATTTACCTATCTCTCCCAAATGTGTAAACTTAAAACCTTTTTCATATTTAAGTCCGTAACCAAAAAGCCTGTCCATACTGGAATGGGTAAACCAAATTACACCTATAAGCTGCAGCATCTGATTTTCAAAATACAGGCCTGACAGATATAATAGTATTGCCACTGCCCTATGGTGAAAAAAGTTATAAACCCATGCACCAACCTTGTTACCTGTTAAATATCCCAACATTGAAAAATCGGGCACCAGTATCAAAACCAAAAACCACCACCATGCATAATCCAGAAGGCTGAAAAAATAGATTCCCAACAGGAATAAAGCGGCTTCTTCCAGTCTTATAAGTGCTTTCATATCAGTTTATATAATACAGGTTTACTGGGGCTGGCATCATTTTCAAACGATGCTATCTGTAAGTTTAGCAAATAGCTTCCATCCTTAACCTCATCATTTACATAGATCATTTCTGTAATGGTAGCATCATGCACCGCATCAGTATTAAGGGTGTTTACATCCTTCACATTCCAAAAGGCTTTATGCGCCAACAGTTTTCCTTCGTCCTTTTCCTTATCCACACTTGGCAGGTCAATCAGCAGATGCTTTATTCCCCTATCGCGGATAAATGTCGCTGCGGCTTCATCAAGATAAGGCGCATTGGTATTGCTGTAATTCGTCGATTTTTTAGCCTCATCATTAGGCAAAGTGCGCATAATAATAGCTTCCGGCTTTTTGCTTTGCAGCTCTTTTTCTATCTGCCGCTTAGTTATAACCTGGTCTTCGCCCTGTACTTCAGGCTGAATTGAAATAACTTCTGCCAAAAAGAAAAATTGTTTTAGTGCCTGGTTTATACTATAAAAATCTTTAGTAATATGCCCCAGACATTCGGTATGGGTACCATGCCCGTGTGGGTTAAAAAATATATTATTAAAATTTGTAGACGACCCTTCACTCACCTTCCCTACCCAGTCGCCCATTTTTACGGGCTCTATTAAAGGCTTATCTATATACCATGCAATAGGATTATCATCCGTACTGGTTAACGGAATTGAAATATCTATAGGTTTGGATAAGTCAATTTTAAAAGTAGTATTGTTATGCTGTATAGTAGCTTTCATTCTGATAGTTATTAAGCGTCCTCCAAATTTATAAAAAACAAGTCGCTTGCCAGTCCGTCGGCAAGAAACCTTCCTTTTTTTGTGGTTTTTAAAATTCCGTTATCAAACGACAGCAATCCTTTACTAATAAAATTAGCAGCTTCCTGCAGCATGTAATTTTTATACAGGATGCCGAATTCCTCTTCAACTCTTTCGGCTGATACACCCCAAATGGTACGCAGGCCTGTCATTACATACTCGTTATACCTATCGGAAACAGTAAGCCTCTCTTTTTCAGAAGGCAGTTCTTCCCCTTCAATAGCCTTTAGGTAAAGTGCATTATTGGCAATATTCCAGCTTCGGGAAATACCATCATAACTATGTGCCGAAGGGCCTATACCTAAATATTTTTTACCTAACCAGTAGGCAGTATTGTTACGGGAAAAATAACCCTCCTTTCCAAAATTGGAAAGCTCATAGTGTATAAAACCATCCTCTTCGAGTTTACTTACAAGCAGGTTAAAATGCTGTTGCGCTGCCTCATCGCTTGGGGCAGGAACAATTCCTTTTTGAACAAAGGAATGCAGGACGGTTTTAGGCTCTACCGTTAAGGCATAACTGGAAATGTGCGGTACTCCAAAGGACAAAGCCTTATTTATATTTTGCACCCAGCGCTCGTTTGTCATTCCAGGCACTCCATAAATAAGATCTATGGAAATATTATCAAAATATTTTACGGCTTCAGTAAGGCACTCTATTGCCTGCTCTGCATTATGGGCACGATTCATCATTTTAAGGTCATCCTCAAAAAAAGACTGTATGCCTATACTTAATCTGTTTATTCGGGAATTTGCTAATTCGGCTATGCGGTTAATTGACAGGTCATCTGGATTGGCCTCTAAAGTAATTTCAGGATTGGCAGATACACTATAGCTCTTATAAACTTTATCAATCAGTAAGTCAATCTCCTCATTGCTTAGTACCGAAGGCGTACCACCTCCAAAATAAATAGTCTCTACAGTTTCACCGGCAAATTCATCCTTTCGCATACTGATTTCTTTGGCAAGAGATTTTACCATTTCCTCCTTTTTTTTCATAGAAGTAGAAAAATGGAAATCGCAGTAATGGCATGCCTGCCTGCAAAACGGAATATGAATGTATATGCCTGCCATCAGATATTTTATTTCTTAACTCTGTTTTCATTCTGTTTTACAAAAGCATCCCAACCGGAATAGCTTTTACCCACTACTGTTTTACCTGAATTAAAGAAGTGGCAAACCGCTGCTGCAAGGCCATCGGTACTATCAAGATTTTTAGGCAGCTCTTTCAACCCCAGTAATTGTTGCAGCATTTTTGCAACCTGCTCTTTACTGGCATTACCGTTTCCGGTTATTGCCATTTTTATCTTTTTGGGTTCATACTCGGTTATGGGTATTTGCCTTGAGAGTCCCGCCGCCATAGCTACTCCCTGTGCACGCCCCAGTTTAAGCATAGACTGCACGTTTTTACCAAAAAAAGGTGCTTCAATAGCTATTTCGTCAGGTAAATGGGTATCAATAAGTTCAATGGTGCGTTCAAAAATAATACGCAGCTTTACATAATGGTCATCATATTTGCTTAGCTGCAACTCGTTAAGCTGAAGGAATTCCATTTTTTTATTGATAACCTTGATAAGCCCAAAACCCATAATGGTTGTGCCGGGGTCTATTCCTAATATGATGCGTTCGTTTGCCAATTTAATTTCTTTATTTTGCACCCATGTTAACTCTCTCACGCAAAGCTAAACAATTCCTTACAGTAGTCGTTAAACTTTTAATTGTTGGCGGTGCTTTTTATTTTATTTACAGCCGTCTTATGGGGGAAGGAGCACCTGACTGGCAAAAGCTGAATGAGGCTTTGAAAACAGAAAATGCACTATTGTATGGCTTTATAATTTTAGCGTTAACTTTTTTGAACCGTTTTCTGGAGATAATTAAATGGCAAAACCTGGTATCATCTTTTAGTAGCATAACCTTGGGCAACGCTGCCAAACAGGTACTTGCCGCTATGACTGCCGCCCTGTTTACACCAAACGGCATAGGCGAATATGCTGCAAAAGCGCTATATTATAAAAAAGAGCACACAAAAAATATTATTTTTCTTAATCTGGTTTGCAACGGCATACAGCTTATTATAGCAGTACTTGCCGGGCTATTTGGGTTTGCGATTTTTAATACCGAGCATAATGTAATACCTGATAGCTTTCTGTTTATTTTATTAGCAGTTCTTTTAATTACGGCCATATTGCTGTTTACGGCTAGAAATTTTACCATAAAAGGACACTCTCTTAAAAAAGTGGCTAAAAAAGTAAACGCATTGCCTAAAACAATACACCGTAAAAATATGCTGTTGGCTTTAGGCCGTTATTTTTGCCTTATACACCAGCATTACTTTTTGTTCCTTTTGTTTGGCGTAGATCTGCCTTATGCCGAAATGCTGGCTGTTATAGCAGCCGTATATTTTTTAGGCTCGTCGCTTCCTACTTTTCAATTATTTGATTTTGCGGTAAGGGGCGGTGTAGCGGTTTTCTTTTTCGGGCTTATGGGAGTAAACGAATGGATAGTGGTTTTTGCAGCTACACTGCAATGGCTGCATAATATTGTTATTCCGGTAAGTATTGGCAGTTATTTTGTGTTCCGCTTTAAACCGGCAGAAGCTACTCCACATTAATTATAATAGGCAGGGTAAACTGGCTGGTAACCGGTATTCCTTCTTTTTGCGCCGGTTCTATAGCGGGAAAGTCAGCGAGGCGGCTGCGCAGCAGGCTGTCTATCCTTGTTCGGTCATAGCTTACAGTATCGGCAGGGAATTGTGGCTCAAATTTAAGTGTAGCATCAGGATACACTGTTACTTTAACCTCTATGGTATCTACTTCAGGATAGAGTACCGAGAGTGTGTCCGCATTAAGCCTTTCCTGAACAAGGCGCGTCATAGATGAAAAAAAACATTCTTTATTCTGTTCTTTATCCATTACACTATCACATTCACCTAACGACGGATAAGAGCTCACTTCTTTCCAGTCTATTTGTTCCAGGCGTTTTTGCAGCAGTTCTTCCTCATCGGGAACCCGCTTATCAAAATAATTGCAGGAACCCAATAGTAAAAGTGATAAGACAGCTACTGCTTTTTTCATTAATGGTTTACTTATGCGTATAAACCCAAAAATAAGGAAATTTTCAGGAAAGTAGGAGAAAGTAATGCTTTATATAACAGCCTGTTTATTTTAGCATTAATAATCAGCTACTTATAATTTTAG
>CAMPIZ010000041.1 GCA_946886675.1 uncultured Flavobacterium sp. | reverse complement strand
GTGCTACCATTGTTGAATCAGCCTTTACAGCTGTTGTATCAGCCTCGCTGGCTGGTAATTTTTCATCTAACGCTGGATGAACCGGCTCATCGCTTTTCTTAGATTCTGCAACTGCCTGGCCAAGCGTTTTCTGTTCACTTAACCACTTGTTAAAGTCAGCCTCACTCTCTACAATTATCTTCATTTGCATATTGTAGTGAGAGGCACCGCAAATTTTGTTACATAATAACAGGTAATCAAAAGAATATGGCTCAAGCGGAGATTCACCTTTAGATACAAGCTCTGCGCTTTTTTCAGATCTTATCCTGTTTATATTAGCTACCTTATCCATTATCTGAGGATCCTGGCGCATTTCATCTGTAGTAAGCGTAGGTGTAAAGGCAAACTGAGTAACCATACCAGGCACTACATTCATCTGTGCCCTAAAGTGAGGCATATAAGCAGAGTGAAGTACATCCTGAGAACGGAATTTGAATATAACCTGTTTCCCTTTTGGAAGGTGTAGTACTGTAGATGAAATATCATCCTGCGCGTTAGGGTCAGACATGTCTACACCCATAGTGTTCACACCTTCAATATATCTTACGTTAGCTTTACCCAAGGCACCGTCTTCACCGGCATACCTTACTTCCCAGCTAAACTGTTTAGCATATACTTCAACATAAACCGCCTCTTCTTTATCCTCATCAACAAACATGATGTTTGTCCACGCATATAGACCATAAAGAATCAAACCTGCAAGAACAATAACCGGAATAATTGTCCAGATAAATTCAAGTTTATCATTATCTGCATAGTAAAATGCAACTTTACCTTGTTTACCTCTGTATTTAAATGCAAAGTAATGTAAAAGAAACTGCGTTATAGTTTGTACAATAAAGATAAGCCACATAGATATAGCCATAAGATTATCATACTGCGGCCCGTGTGCCGAAGCAGGAGTACCTAAAGCCAGGTGGCCCCACTTAATTAAAGAATAAATTGTAAAGATGTAGATGAAGCCAAGAAAGGCAAACATCAGGTAACCATTAACATTATTATCCCTGTCGTTAGCAACCTCTGAATCTGACGAATGAGCTGCACCAACCTGTGTTAAGTGAAATATTTTAGTTAATTGCCATATTGCAATGCCTAATAAAACTAAAACTATAATTACCAATAAACCTGTCATTTGTTTATTCTTTAAATATTAATAATGAAAATGCTTACTTTCTTCAATCAGCGGGTTACGCTTAGCCAGTAGTGGTGCTTTTGTAAGAGTGTTAAACACAACCAGTATAAATAATCCCATGAAGAACAGTATAGCTCCTATTTCGCCGGCCCCAATAAACCATCTGTCACCAACAGTAGCAGGCATGATCATGTTGAAGAAATCAATGTAGTGTCCGCATAATATTATGATACCGGCAATCACTACAATCCATGATAAACGCTTAAAGTCAGTATTCAGAAGTATAAGTACCGGGAATACAAAGTTCATTGCCACCATACCAAAGAAAGGAAGGTTATAGTGCTCTATCCTAGTTACAAAATAAGTAACTTCTTCCGGTATATCTGCATACCATATTAGCATGAACTGAGAGAACCAAAGGTATGTCCAGAACACACTGAAACCAAACATAAATTTAGCTAAATCGTGGATATGGCTTGTATTTACATACTCAAGATAACCTCTTGATTTAAGGTAAAGTGTAACCATAGCGATAACAGTAACGGCACTTACAATAAAACTTGCAAATACATACCATCCGAATAGTGTGCTGTACCAGTGAGGGTCTACAGACATAATCCAGTCCCAAGACATAATAGACTCGGTTACTATAAAGAATACAAGGAAACTGGCAGATGCCTTAAAGTTTTTCTTGTAATAAATATTATCGTTTGCTTCATCCTGAGCAAGTGAATTCTTTCTTGAATACTGACGGTAAAATATCCAGCCACCCATAAATAGTGCAGCTCTTATTAAGAAGAAAACTCCGTTAAGATAGCCTGATTTACCCTGAATAAGGTGGTCTTCGGCAACAACCTCAGGATCCATCCATATAAACAGGTGATGCCAGTGCATAACCCCTGCAACCAGTAAAAGGAACACTATAATTGCACCAGGTATTAAGTAGGCAGATATACCTTCCATAACCCTGAATAACACAGGAGACCAACCTGCAGAAGCAGCATTTTGTATAGCATAGAATGCTAAAGCTCCCAATGAAATCAGCATAAAGAAAATTGCCGCTACATATACTGCAGCCCAAGGCTTGTTTTGCAGCTGGTGCAGCACGTGCTCAAGGTGCTTGTGGTGCTCTGATTCGTGAGCATCATGTCCTGAATGTGCATGGTTTGCATCAGCAGGCTCAGCGTGGGCAGCATGTGCATCATGTCCTTCAGCGGCATGAGCAGAGTGATCGTCTTTTGCATGAACATCTGAATGTGCAGCATCATCATGATGTGCAGCATCGGCATGGTGGCCACCGTGGTGTGCCTCTTCAGCCTTTAATATCGCTTCAACGTCTTCAACGTTTTTAGGTGCAGTGAAAAAACTATAACCAATCCCCAGAACACCTACGATCATCAGGATAAAAGAAAAAGTTTTTAATCTACTTGAAAATGTGTACATATTTTATGCTTTCAGTGTTCTACAATTATAATTCACTCTTAAGTTTCATAACATAATGGGCAACCTGCCAGCGCTCTTCCTGAGAAAGCTGGTTTGCATGAGACCCCATACTGTTAAGTCCGTATGTTACAACATGGAAAACACTTCCCTCTGTAATTACCCTGTCTTTGTAGCTAGGCACACCAAGAAATTTTTCCCTCTTAACAAGGTTTCCTTTTCCGTCTCCCTTATCACCGTGACAAATTGCACAGTAAATAGTGAAAAGCTGCTCTGCCCTTGGCAGATCTATACTTGCAGTATCAAGAGGAGAAGTAAGGTTTGCTTTTGCAAGCTCATAACCTTCGTTAGTGTTTTCATACTCATAAGGGGTGAATCCTCTTGGTATGGAACCTTTTGCTGGAAGCTGTCCTTCTTTACCGTTAGGGAAAGCCGGAACTTCAGAATAGGTTTCATAAGGAACCGCCTCATACATGTTTGGAAAATACTGATAGTTTGGTCGTGATTTATCAAAGCAGGATGTAAATACTGCAGATATACATACCAGTAACGCTATTTTATATAATGCCTTCATATCTCTCTCTTAATGCTTTTCAATTACTTTTACTTCCACAGCTCCTGTGTTCTCAAAGAATGAAACCATTTGGTCTGCATCACCGTGAACAGCTACTTCCATTAAAAAATGGTCGTCTGTAGTTCTTACATCAGGGTTCTCTGCTTCTTTAAATGGCCATAACTTACTTCTCATATAGAAGGTAATAACCATTAAGTGGGCAGCAAAAAATACTGTCATCTCAAACATTACCGGAACAAACGCCGGCATATTCTGAATGAAACTGAAACTTGGCTTACCTCCTATATCCTGAGGCCAGTCTACAATCATGATATAGTATAGCATTGATGTAGCCACAGATAAACCTACTAAACCATATAAGAATGAGCATATTGCTAACCTTGTAGGAGCAAGTCCCATAGCCTTATCAAGGCCGTGAACAGGGAATGGTGTATAAATTTCTTCAATATGATGATGAGCGGCACGTGTTTGTTTTACGGCATCCATCAGGATGTCATCATCATTGTATAGCACATGTATAACTTTATTACTCATGATTCTTAATGATTAACTGAATGTGAATGATTATGGCCTTCTTCTTCTCTTATTCTTTTATGCTTCTCGCTTGAACTCTTCATGATAGATTTAACCTCTGCCTGTGCAATTACAGGGAAACTTCTTGAGTAAAGCAGGAATAACACAAAGAAGAAACCTATTGTACCGATAAAGAAGCCCGCATCTACAAATGTAGGCTGGAACATTGTCCATGATGACGGAAGATAATCTCTGTGAAGTGAAGTAACGATAATTACGAAACGCTCGAACCACATACCAATGTTAACCACAATAGAGATGATAAACGAAACCATTATGCTTGTCCTGATCTTTTTAAACCACATAACCTGCGGAGAGATCACGTTACATGTCATCATCAGTGCATAAGACCAC
The DNA here is from genome assembly GCA_946886675.1 of uncultured Flavobacterium sp. Next base: position 5,562 of record CAMPIZ010000041.1, on the reverse strand, counting down.
CAGTAAGGGCCTGTTGCCCTGTTAAGGAACGCATACTGCTCATACTCTACTCCGGAGTACCATGCAATAAATAATTCAGTAATATATGCTGTACCTACAATCGAACCTGTAATCATAATAATGATGTTCATAAGCTCGATATGCTGTATAGTAATGTAAGCTTCAAGATTTGATACCTTCCTCATTATAATAAGTAGTGTGTTTACCATTGCGAATCCTGAGAAGATTGCACCGGCAACGAAGTATGGAGGAAGGATGGTAGTGTGCCATCCCGGTATAACCGAAGTAGCAAAGTCAAAGGATACAATTGTGTGTACAGAAAGTACAAGTGGCGTAGCAAGACCTGCAAGCACAAGAGAAACCTCTTCAAAACGCTGCCAGTCTTTTGCCCTTCCGCTCCATCCGAAACTCAGTGTAGAGTAAACCCTTTTTGTAAAAGGAGTAATGGCCCTGTCACGAAGCATTGCAAAATCCGGTAAAAGTCCTGTCCACCAAAAAACAAGTGATACAGAAAGGTAAGTAGAAATTGCAAATACGTCCCAAAGTAGTGGCGAGTTAAAGTTAACCCATAACGAACCAAACTGGTTTGGTACAGGCATTACAAAATATGCCAGCCAAGGGCGTCCCATGTGAAATACAGGGAACATAGCCGCCTGGATTACCGAGAATATGGTCATCGCCTCTGCAGAACGGTTAATGGCCATTCTCCATTTTTGACGGAATAATAATAATACTGCAGAAATAAGTGTTCCGGCGTGACCGATACCTACCCACCAAACGAAGTTGGTAATATCCCAGGCCCAGCCTACTGTTTTATTTGAACCCCATGTACCAATACCGGTTCCTACCGTATAGGCCACACAGGCTACACCCCAAAGGAAAGCTGCAAGTGCGATAGAGAATGCTATCCACCATTGCTTGTTAGCCCTGCCTTCCACCGGCCTTGCAACATCAACTGTTACATCGTGAAAATTTTTATCACCTATAACTAAAGGTTTTCTAATGGGTGCTTCGTAATGAGACGACATAATCCTTTATATTGTTTCTTATTAATACTATTTAATTAGGTATTCCTTACTTTAACCTGGAAGAATACATTAGGCTGAGTACCAATATGCTCAAGCAGGTGGTACATCCTTTCATCTTCCTTAAGTTTAGTAACTGTATCCTCAGCGTTGTTTATATCTCCAAATACAAGAGCTCCGCTTCCACATGCTTCAGAACATGCCGTGTAGAATTCATCTTTAGCCACAGGACGGCCTTCTCTCTTAGCATTAAGGATAGTAGCCTGTGTCATTTGGATACATAGAGAACATTTCTCCATAACACCTCTTGAACGAACGTTAACATCAGGGTTTAACACCATACGTCCAAGATCATCGTTCATGTGGTAATCAAACTCACTGTTCTTGTTATAAAGGAACCAGTTAAAACGACGCACTTTGTACGGACAGTTGTTAGCACAGTAACGGGTACCCACACAACGGTTATAAGCCATGTGGTTTTGTCCCTGGCGGCCATGTGAAGTTGCAGCCACCGGGCATACAGTTTCACAAGGAGCATGGTTACAGTGCTGACAGAATACAGGCTGGAATGCTACCTGAGGGTTTTCTGCAGGATCTTCCATCTCGTCAAATGTACTGATAGAATCCATTAATCCTGAAGCACCTTCTTTTTTCTCAACATCACCTGCAAAAGTACTTTCAGATGAGTAATATCTGTCAATACGCAGCCAGTGCATATCGCGGCTTCTTCTTACTTCCGACTTACCTACAACCGGTACATTGTTTTCTGCATGACATGCTATAACACACGCACCACAACCTGTACAGGCATTAAGATCAATAGAAAGGTTAAAGTGATGCCCCACAGTACGATCAAAAGATTCCCAAAGGTCTACTGAAGTTGCAGCTACCTCATTGTGGTCTAATGACACTACAGGGATAACATTCCACTCAGAAGCATCTTTTGTATTGAATATCTCAAGGGTAGTTTCTTTAATGATATCACCTCTACCCATTAATGTTTTCTGAAGCTGAAGGCATGCAAACTCATGATCTCCTTCGCCTTTAGTAACTTTTACATTACCCTGGAAAGAGTTGAAGTTGTTGTAAAGCGCAAAAGCGTTTACACCTACCTGCATTTCTTTTTTCATGGCAGCTTTACGGCCGTAACCTAAAGCAAGACCTACAGTACCTTTAGCCTGTCCAGGCTGAATAATTACTGGTACATTCTCAAGTTTCTTACCACCTGCTTCTACAGTTGCATAGCTACCGTTAAGGCCACCATTTGCAACATTGTAGTTTTCTAAGCCAAGCTTTTCTGCGTCAGCTTTAGAAACAGTAAGGTAGTTATCCCATGATGCCCTTGTGATTGGATCAGGGAATTCCTGCAGCCATGGGTTGTTTGCCTGCTGGCCGTCACCCATACCTGTTTTTGTATAAAGAACAAGCTCTAAGCCTCCTGCCGATTTTGCAGCAGCAAGTTTTGAAGCAGCACCACTAAGGTCGCCACCAACAGCAGATACAGAAGGTGCTGTTTCTGAAACAGAAACACCATCATGAACAAGCTGGTTCCATGACTTGCCTGTAAAATAGGCAGAAGAGGTTGTTTTTAAATAATCGTAATAAGACTGTGCATTACCGCTCCAGTTTAATAAAGCTTCCTGTAGTTGTCTTGTTTTAAACAGCGGACGGATAGTAGGCTGTGTAATACTGTAAGTACCTTTTGTAATAACTGTATCACCCCATGATTCAAGGAAGTGTGGAGTAGCCGCAGCAATAGTAGCTACAGATGCTGTTTCATCCTCTTTCATTGAGAATGCTACAGAAAGTTTTACCTTTTTAAGGCCTTCAGTAAAATCAGCACTGTTTGGAAGAGAGTAAACAGGGTTAACACCACTCATAATAAGCGTATGTACAGCACCTGCTTTCATATCGTTTACAAGCTGGGCAACAGCTTTAGCATCACCTTTTCTTGTATAACGTGCCTGAGCAGGGTTGAAAGCCTCACTGCTAATTGCAGCGTTAATACCCAAAACAAGCATTTGAGCATCAATATCATCAAGTCCTGTTACAACAACACCTTTAGAGCCTGCAGCCCTAAGCTGTTGTGCAGCTTTCTTAACTTCTTCACCATGCTTACCGTCAATTGCAGGCGCACTAACTGCAGCACCTGTAACTGCATTATATAAATGTACTAAAGCGTGTTTTTGTTGTGTAACCGTAAGCGGTATACGCTTATCAGCATTGGCTCCTGTAAGGCTCATATTAGCCTCCATCTGGATATGCTTAGACATTTTACCTTGTTTAGGGATACGTCCTGCAGCATAACCTTTATCGTAGCCGCCACCCTGCCAGTCTCCAAGGAAATCAGCACCTACACCAACAATAACATCAGCTTTTTCAAAATCATAATTAGCTAAAGCTCTTTCTCCATATACTGCCTGGTATGCATCAAGTGCCTCAGACGAAGAAACGCTGTCATATACTACATGCTTAAAGTTAGGGTATTTAGCTCCAAACTCAGCTATAAGCTTATCAGTAGAAGGGCTAGCCATAGTGTTTGTAAGCACTACTACCTGCGCACCTGAAGCTGCAGCCTCTGCCAAACCTGCTTTAACACGGGTATCAACCTCTTCCCATGAAGCAGGCTTACTGCCTATCATAGGTTGCTTTAAACGCATGCTGTCGTAAAGAGACAGTACAGACCCGTAAACTCTTGCATTCGCACTTATACCGGATCCTGGCAGATAATTATTCTCAACTTTGATTGGCCTTCCTTCGCGAGTCTTTATAAGTATGTTCGCAAAATCAAAACCGTCAGCAATTGTTGTTGCATAGTAATCTGCAACGCCCGGTATGATTTCCTCCGGCTGTACTACATAAGGGATAGATTTGATAACCGGTCCTTCACAAGCTGCCAGTGAAGCAGCTGCAGTACTAAACCCGACATATTTCAAAAAGTCACGACGGCTGGTTGATGACGATGATAACGCCTCTTCATTTCCAAGAAATTCATCAGTAGGAATTTCCTCCACAAACTCATTATTTCTCAGCGTCTCAACAATAGAGCTGTTTTCATTTAGCTCTTCAACACTTTGCCAGTATTTTTTGTTTGATGCCATTTGTATATAGATATTAGCTTCTTAAAAATTGATTAATAGTGACATTTACCACACTCTGTACCTCCCATATTGGCAGCAGTAAGTTTCTGCACGCCATACTTTTTGGCAAGTTCTTCGTGGATTTTCTTGTAGTAGTCGTTACCTTCTACCTTAACATCAGTCTCACGGTGACAGTTAACACACCAGCCCATTGTTAAAGGAGCATGCTGTTTCATAACTTCAAATGTCTCTACCGGGCCATGACATGTTTGACATTCAACACCAGCAACAGAAACGTGCTGAGAGTGGTTAAAGTAAACAAAGTCAGGAAGATTATGTATCCTTACCCATTTAACAGGCTTGGTCTTACCAGTATATTTCTGGTTAGTTTTATCCCAACCTACCGCATCATACAGTTTTTGAATTTCTGCAGTATAGAATTCTTTTGAGTACTCTACATAAGTTGAGTCTTTACTTCCCGTGAATTCAGATATGTTTTTATGACAGTTCATACACACATTAAGTGACGGAATACCTGAAGTTTTACTTACCCTTGCAGAAGAGTGGCAATACTTACAGTCGATACCGTTTTCACCTGCATGTATCTTGTGAGAGAAATGTATTGGCTGGATTGGCTCATAACCCTGATCTACACCTACCTGCATAAGATAGCCGTAAAGGAAATAAGAGCCTGATAATATAAGAAGGATAACTGTTACTAAAACCAGAAACTGGTTTTTAGCATACGCTTTCCATATAGAAATAGTAGAATCTTTTTCAACAACCTCAATACCGTTTGCAGCAGCAACCCTTTTAAGTGCTCTTGTTACCAGAACAAGCATAACAATAAGTACCGCAAGCACAAGAATTAAAGCACCAAGGATAATAGTGTTTGAAACACCACCTTCATTCCCTCCCGAAGCAGGGGTTTGCGCCATATTACCTCCGGCAGGCTGCTCTTTTGGCTGAGAGGTATAAGCCATGATATTGTCAATATCCGTATTGCTTAGCTGCGGAAACGCAGTCATCACCTGGTTGTTATTCTCTGCAAAAAGCTTTACAGCAACAGGATCACCTGATTTGATCATCTCACTGCTGTTTTTAACCCATTTGTACAACCACTCGCGGTCATGCTTTTCAGCAACACCCCTTAAAGCCGGACCTGTAGATTTTGAATCAAGTTTGTGACATGCTGCACAAAGAGAGTTAAAGAGCTCCTTGCCTTTTGCCGGATCGCCGGCACCTTCTGCAGGAGCAGCCGCTTCAGCCGCTGCGTCTGCTGCCGGGGCAGCAGCTTCCTGAGCATAAGAAGCGAGTGAGAATGAAAGCGATAAAGCTAAACAGAACATTAAAATTCTCGAAAACGAAGTATGGTTACCCACTTTTTTCATATTAAAAAACGATTATCGACATAATTTTGGTACAGTTTTTTCTGTATATTAGAGCTAATAATATAC
>CAMPIZ010000040.1 GCA_946886675.1 uncultured Flavobacterium sp. | reverse complement strand
TAAGTAGATTGTAATGCTTAAAGATATTAAAAAAACAAAGCCCTTTCTAATTAAGAAAGGGCTTGTAATATTGTTATGCCTGTTTTATCAGTTTAAGTTTTTAAGGTCTTTAATTACTTTAAAAGCTACATCTACTTCCTGATCGCTTACCAGTATGGTAAATTCATAAGAAGTTGAAATTACTTCGTTAATAATAATACCCTCCCAGGCAAGCCTCTGGAAAATATAATAATAAACACCAGGTGTAGAAATGTTGTCTTTTGGCAGCTTTACCGTTATAGAAGCCAGATTATCGGTACGTTCAATCTGCTTTTCTTCTGCAAAAAGCTTTTCCACTATATGATTAATGGCTGAGCTTACCACAATATTGGTTTCATTTACACCTCTTGACGAAGTATAAAATACCTCGGGGAAAGTATTTATATTGGCTATAAGCTCCGCCTGCTTGTTTAATATAGTATCAGACACTGCAAATGTATAATCTGTAAGGGAAGAGCGCACGGTAATCTCGCCAATAGACTTTAATACCTTTACAATTTTATGGTTTACCCTGAAATCCAGGTCTTCAGAAAGTCTTTTTAAAGACATAACAACAGCTCCCTGTTTTACATCTTTTCCAATTTCCTGTTCCAGTTCGGGCATCATGGTTCTTGCAAGGGAAGTGAGATTGATAATTCCCTGCGACAAAGCGCTGAGTAAAAAAGGCTTTGTCTTAATGTAGTGTTCCACTACAGAAGAAATAGTTTTCATAGCATAAATAGGTTGTTATAAGTCTTTTCCCGAAACAAATATAGAAAATAAAAAGTTTTGTTAAATATTTATGCTTAAAAATAAAAAAAAGCGTCTTCTATATGTTCTATAACAAAATCTCCGTTATTGTTATAAATTGAAACAATATCAAAGCGCGCATCGGCATCTATATTGTTTTGGATGATGTATTCATCAATGGCTTTAACCAGTAGTTTGATCTTTTTTGGGGTTACAAATTCCTGCGGTAAACCAAACTCCAGCGAAGAGCGGGTTTTTACCTCAACAATCGCAAGCACTTTATTTTTTAAGGCAATAATATCTATTTCTGCCTTTTGGTATACCCAGTTGGTTTGCAGTATCTGATAATCGTTTTTACGCAGGAAATCTACAGCCAGTTCTTCCCCCAGCTTTCCTAAATCGTTATGCCCGGCCATTACTCAAAAGTTACCTTTGTACCTGTTTCAGTAACTTCAAATGTAATTTCTTTGCCCATAACAAGAGCCCTGTTATCAGTCATGTGCCCGGCAGGAAAATTAAAACAGATAGGTATGTTGTAGTCTTTGGTAATGTCTTTAATAATCTCTAGCGCATCGTGTCCCCACGGAATGTCGTTGTCATTCATTTTTGTCATTCCGCCAATAATAATGCCTTTTACATTTTTAAAATATCCGTTACGTTTAAGGTTCATCATCATGCGGTCTACATGGTACAGATATTCGTCAAGGTCTTCAATAAAAAGTATTTTATCTTTATAATCTACTTCCGATTCTGATCCTATAATACTATAAAGCACCGAAAGGTTACCCCCTACCAGCTCTCCCGTAGCTTTACCGGGTTTATTAAAGTTATGTGCAGGAAGGTTATACGCAAGCTTTTCCCCAAACAGGGCTTTGCGTAAAGTTTCCTTTGCTTCATCTGTGGCATAGGTTACGCTCACACACATAATACCATGAATGGTTGCAATATCCATATTATTTATGTGGCTGTGCAGCACAGTGGCATCACTAAAACCAATAAACCATTTTGGATGTTTTTTAAATTCATCAAACTTTACCCTGTCTACCATCCTCACAGTACCATAACCGCCTTTGGCACACCATATAGCTTTTACAGAAGGATTATCGAGCATTTCCTGAAAATCGGTAGCACGCTGCCAGTCGGCTCCGGCAAGCTGATTATTCTCCTTGCCAATAGTCTTTCCTACCACAACATTCAGTCCCCAGCTTTCCAGCAGGCTTATAGCCGGCTGCAGGGGTTCTACATCTACTTTTCGGGCAGTAGCCAGTATACCTACGGTATCACCTTTTTTAAGATACGGCGGAATTTTCATAATGTTTTGTGCTTGTAGTTTAGGTATAAAAAATAATGTGCTTATCAGTACAGCAGTTATAATAAAACGGGGCATCATTCGCATCATCTCATTTTTTTCAGTTAAACAAACTTAAAGAAAATCACTGAGAGGCACTTGATGTTGACAGAATTTTCACAAAATTATATTAGCAATAATTTAGCTTTGCCATATGTAAAGCGGGCAGAATATTACCGTTAATAATTTGTACTTTTGCATTTAAATTTAAATTTTAGTGATGTTACAGGATCCAAAAAGATATACCGTTACGGCAGCATTGCCTTATACCAATGGCCCTATACACATAGGCCACCTTGCGGGTGTTTATGTCCCTTCTGATATTTATTCGCGTTTCCTGAGGCTGCAGGGTAAAGATGTGGCTTTTATCTGCGGAAGCGACGAGCATGGAGTAGCCATATCCATGAAAGCCAAAAAAGAAGGCATTACCCCGCAGCAGGTAATAGACAAGTACCATAACATGATTAAAAAATCTTTTGAGGATTTTGGTATTTCATTCGATAATTACTCCCGCACATCTGCAAAAGTGCATCATGACACAGCATCACAGTTCTTCAAAAAGCTGTATGATGAAGGTAAATTTATAGAAGAAGTAACTGAGCAGCTGTATGATGAGGAGGCACACCAGTTTCTGGCCGACCGTTTTGTGACTGGTACCTGCCCTAAATGCGGCAATGAAGAAGCCTATGGCGACCAGTGTGAAAAATGCGGGTCATCCTTAAATGCTACCGATCTTATAAATCCGAAGTCTACCATAACAGGAACTAAACCGGTATTAAGAGAAACTAAACACTGGTTTCTTCCGCTTGACCAATATGATACTTTCCTAAGAGAATGGGTTTTAGAAGGACATAAAAATGACTGGAAGCCGAATGTTTATGGGCAGGTAAAATCGTGGCTGGAAGACGGGCTAAAACCCCGCGCGGTAACGCGTGACCTTGACTGGGGAATACCTGTGCCTGTAGAAGGTGCCGAGGGTAAAGTGCTTTATGTTTGGTTTGATGCGCCTATAGGTTATATCTCTTCTACAAAAGAATGGGCTAAGCGCGAGGGTAAAGACTGGGAACCGTATTGGAAAAGTAACGACACCAAGCTTGTACATTTTATTGGAAAAGACAACATTGTTTTTCACTGTGTAATTTTCCCCGCCATGCTTAAAGCAGAAGGCAGCTACATACTGCCGGACAATGTGCCGGCAAATGAATTCTTAAATCTGGAAGGCAACAAACTATCCACCTCAAAAAACTGGGCGGTATGGCTGCATGAATATCTGGAAGATTTTCCGGGCAAGCAGGATGTACTGCGCTACGCACTTACATCAAATGCTCCCGAAACTAAAGACAACGACTTTACCTGGAAAGATTTTCAGGCAAGGAATAACAATGAGCTTGTTGCTATTTTTGGCAACTTTATAAACCGTGTGGTAGTACTAACCAATAAGTATTATGACGGTGTAATACCAACTCCTGATGCATTTACTGATATAGATGAGGCCACACTTACTGAAATGCGTGCCTACCCTGCAGTTATAGCCAGCAGCACTGAGCGTTACCGATTTAGGGAAGCACTTAGCGAACTGATGAACCTTGCCCGCCTGGGTAACAAATACCTGGCAGACGAGGAGCCGTGGAAAATGATTAAAGTAGACCCGGCAAGGGTACAAACACAAATGTATGTAGCGTTGCAAATAGCTGCTGCACTGGCCGTACTTAGCGAACCATTCCTGCCGTTTACAGCCAATAAGCTTAAAGATATCCTTAGGCTTAATAAGCCACCACACTCAACTCAGGCTATGGGTATAGTAGATGAAACATTAAGTTATAACGATGCAGAGAGATCATCGCATGATCTTACGTGGAATGATATTTCCCTTAAAGCAGACCTTATACCGGCAGGCCACCACATAGGCCAGGCGGAACTACTTTTTGCTAAAATAGAAGACGAGGAAATACAAAAACAGGTAGAGAAGCTGGAAGCCACAAAAACAGCCAACAGCGCTGCCAATAAACAAGTGGAACCTCAAAAAGAGCTTATCGCGTTTGAGGATTTTGCCAAAATGGATATCCGTACTGGCACTATACTGGAAGCAGAAAAAATGCCGAAAGCCAATAAACTGCTTGTATTAAAAGTTGACACAGGTATTGATGTGCGTACAATTGTTTCGGGCATTGCTGAAAGTTTTAAACCGGAAGATATTATTGGCAAACGCGTTACCGTACTGATTAATCTTGCCCCGCGTGCCCTTCGCGGTGTAGAAAGCCAGGGCATGATATTGATGACACAAAACGCAGAAGGGAAACTTGTATTTGTAAACCCTGATGCAGATGGTGTTGGAAATGGCGAGGTAATTAGTTAACTTTATAAGACAAAAATCACAAAACGGCTTCCTCAACAGAAGCCGTTTATTTTAAATATCCGTTATGAACAGGAACAGAGGTTTTTTTGTCTTTATAGCTTTGCTGGCTGTATTGTTTGTGCTTGCTGATATTTTTTTATGGATAAATGTGGCAAATGAGTATGAAAACCGCGAACAGTTAAGGACTGCATATATGGATCATTATCCAATGCAGGTAAGAAACCTGCAGGGCCTTATTGTCTTACCTTTAATACTGCTCGCTTTTGCGTCCTTGTTTTTTATACGTTCTGCCAAAAGCAATTTCTTCAAAATGGCGGCAGCCACACTTGCAGCCTTACTCGCCCTGTTTTTAATCTGGAAAATATATGCTGTTTATTAAATGCTTCCAATAGCTTACCACCCTATTTACAAACACCCGTTACCGGAAGGCCACCGCTTCCCCATGATAAAGTATGAACTACTCCCGCAGCAATTACTTCATGAAGGTACAGCAGTAAAAAGTGATTTTTATTCGCCCAATCTACCTGATATACAAAATGTGTTGTCAGTACACAAAAAGGAATATGTAGAGGAACTGCTTAACCTTACACTCGATTCCAGGGCTGCGAGAAAAATAGGCTTTCCGCTTTCTGCAGAACTGGTTGAAAGAGAACTGCGCATTGCGCAAGGAACAATATGGGGGTGCCATAAGGCTCTTGAGCATGGTATAGCTTTCAATATTGCCGGAGGTACGCATCATGCCTATAGCGACAGGGGTGAAGCTTTTTGCCTGCTTAATGACCAGGCTATAGCGGCACAATACCTTATCAACAATAAACTGGCAAAAAAAGTGCTGATTGTTGACCTTGATGTGCATCAGGGTAATGGTACGGCAGAAATATTTGAAGGAAACAAAGATGTGTTTACTTTCTCAATGCACGGAAAAACAAATTACCCTTTTAAGAAAGAAAAGTCAGACCTGGATATTGCCCTATCGGATAATATCGGTGATGCAGAATATCTGGCAATATTATCTGAAACCTTACCCAAACTTATTGAAACAGAAAAGCCTGATTTTATTTTTTATCTCAGCGGGGTAGATATACTAGCTTCTGATAAGCTTGGTAAACTTGCCTGCAGTACTGATGGCTGTAAACAACGTGATGAGTATGTTTTTAGCCTTGCTCATAAGCTAGGCATACCAGTACAGTGCAGTATGGGTGGCGGTTATAGTCCTGATATTAAAACTATAATAAATGCTCATGCAAACACTTACAGAACCGCAAAACATATTATTTGTAATACTTAAACATTGTTTAATCTTTTCACAAAACATTTAAACATGATTTTGTTTCTTATTAATTTAGTTCTTTTAAACCACAAAATTAAACAAGAAACACTATGAAACAGACAAACATTCTTAGAAAAGCATGGTTATTGGCTTTATTTGTACTGCCTTTTACTTCATGCAGCAGTGACGATGACAACGATATGGTCGTTGAAAGCAATACAATAGTAGATATTGCAGCCAGCAATAATGATTTAAGTATTTTAGTAGAAGCCTTAACAAAAGCTGACTTAGCAACAACACTTGACGGCAACGGACCATATACCGTTTTTGCTCCTACAAATGCGGCATTCACTTCGTTTCTTGAAGCCAAAGGTTTTGCTTCTTTAGAAGAGGTGCCAGTACCAGTTTTAAGAGAAGTACTCCTTAACCACGTAATTATGGGATCTGCAACCTCATCATCATTAAGTACCGGATATATTAAAACGATGGCAAAGGGAAGTGCTTCCTCAACCAACACCTTAAGTATGTTTGTAAATACAGGCAATGGTGTAGTTTTAAACGGAGGCACATCTAATGGAGGAGCTATGGTTACAACAGCCGATGTGATGGCTGATAATGGCGTGATACACATTGTAAATGGAGTTATAGACCTTCCTACCGTTACATCGCACGCTATAGCCAATGCTGATTTCTCTATCCTTGTTCAGGCCTTGACCAGAGATGACCAACCTGACTTTGCAGGTATACTATCAGGTACTGATAATTCACCGTTTACAGTTTTCGCACCAAACAATGCGGCTTTTGCGAGCCTGTTAACAGAGCTTAGCCTTTCCGGGCTTACCGACATTCCACAGGCAACTCTTGAAAATACTTTAAAGTACCATGTGGTTACAGGGGCAAATGTTTTAAGTACAGACCTTACCAATAATATGGAGGTTACAACATTTCAGGGCGATTCTTTTACAATAAGTCTTGATGGCGGTGCCACTATAACAGATGCTAATAACAGGACCAGTACTATAATAGCAACAGATGTACAGGCATCAAACGGTGTTATACATGCTATTGATACTGTTATATTACCGGGCTTATAGATAATTGTTAGGTTAGTTTGTGATTAAGGGGCGCTTATAAAAAGCGCCCTTTCTATTTACCAAACAGTAATACATCACTCACTACAACCTCTGTTATGTAACGCTTCTCTCCGTTTTTGTCGTCATAGCTTCTATGGGTAAGCTTGCCTTCAACAGCGATTTCCTTTCCCTTTTTTACATATTTTTCCATAATCTCTGCTGTTTTACCCCAAGCTGTAACCGTATGCCACTGTGTATCGGTTATTTTTTCTCCTTTATCATTGTAATAACTTTCGTTGGTCGCTATCACCAATCTGGCAAGTTTTTTTTTCCCGGCTTCAAAAATCTTAATTTCAGGATCATTGCCTGCGTTACCTATTAACTGTACTTTGTTTTTTAATGCATTCATGGCTTTACTTTTTAAATGTTGTTGTTATTATTTTCATTGCAAAAATGTGATGCCAATAAAACTTTAACCGGTTTTTAACTAATTACTATCGGTTATAACTATTTGTAAACGTTTGTAAACGGTTTATTGTCGTATATTTACTCAAAATAAAGTATATGCAGATTGAAATAAACAAGGTTGAACTACGCAACCTTCAGATTGAGGACTACAAACAGTTAAAGATTTCCATGCAGCATGCGTATAATGACATGGAAGAACCATACTGGAAAGAAAAAGACATTGAAAAACTTTTAAAGATATTTCCCGAAGGGCAGCTTGTAATTTTAGTAGATGGCAAGGTGGTAGGGTCTGCCCTGTCGCTTATTGTTGACTATAAAAAGGCTACTTCGGTACATACCTATGATAAAATTACAGGAAATTCTACTTTCAAAACACATGATTATGAAGGTGAAGTACTTTATGGTATAGATGTATTTATTCATCCTGAGTACCGCGGCCTGCGTTTAGGAAGGCGTTTATATGATGCCCGAAAAGAATTGTGTGAACAACTTAATCTTAAATCCATAATTTTTGCAGGAAGGATTCCTAACTATAATGAACATGCCAAAGAGCTAAACCCAAAACAGTATATAGATAAAGTACGCCTTAAGGAGCTGCACGACCCAGTATTATCTTTCCAGTTAAGTAACGATTTTCACGTAATCCGTGTTATGCGCAATTACCTTGAAGGTGATAAAAGTTCGCAGGAATATGCTGTACTGATGGAATGGAACAATATCTATTATGATAAAAGCCCGAAGCTGATTAATACCCGAAAAAGTGTTGTACGCTTAGGCCTTGTTCAATGGCAGATGCGCCCTCTGGCTAATCTTGAAGCTTTGTTTGAGCAGGCAGAGTTTTTTATAGATGCAGTATCGGGCTATGGTAGTGACTTTGCACTTTTCCCGGAACTGTTTGTTGCTCCGCTTATGGCAGATTTTAACCATCTTAGCGAAGCTGATGCCATACGCGAGATTTCACGCTACTGCGAGCCTATTAAAAAGCGTTTCCAGGAAATGGCTATATCCTACAATATAAATATTATTACCGGCAGTATGCCACTGTTTGAAGACGGACACCTGTATAATGTAGGCTTTCTTTGTAAAAGGGATGGAAGCAGCGAGATGTATTCTAAAATACACATTACGCCAAACGAGGTTCACTATTGGGGTATGAAGGGCGGAAGCGAAATAAAGACCTTTGATACCGATTGTGGTAAAATAGGGATTATGATATGCTATGATGTAGAGTTTCCGGAACTTTCGAGGCTTATGTCTGACGAAGGAATGGAAATATTATTTGTACCATTCCTTACAGATACTCAAAACGGTTATACCCGTGTTAAACACTGCGCACAGGCACGCGCGATAGAAAATGAGTGCTATGTGGCCATTGCCGGGTGTGTGGGCAACCTGCCAAGGGTAAATAATATGGATATTCAGTATGCACAAACAGCCGTGTTTACACCTTCGGATTTTGCTTTTCCTTCAAATGGTATAAAAGCAGAAACGACACCAAATACCGAGATGACCCTTATTGTGGATATTGACCTTGACCTTTTAAAGGAACTCCATGAATATGGAAGTGTACGCATCCTGAAAGACCGCCGTCACGATTTATATAAAATAAAGCGTGTAACACCTGCCAAAGCAGAACCTACGGAAGCTAAAACAGCAAAAAAGACCAGTAAAGATGCCTAAAAATTGTCCGGAATGCGGGGAAGTAATTATAGGCCGCGAAGACAAAAAGTTTTGCAGCGATGCCTGCCGCAATGCATATAATAACAAAATAAACAAGGATTCTAACAATTACATGCGCAATGTAAATAATAAACTGCGCCGCAATTACCGTATCCTCAGTGAAATAAATATTGAAGGCAAAACAAAAACAACAAAAGCAAAACTTGCAGATAAAGGATTTGATTTTGATTATTTTACAAACTTACTGTTAACTAAAAACGGCAACACCTATTACTTTGTTTATGAACAAGGTTATATGCCCCTGGAAAACGATTATTACATACTGGTTAAAAAAGACGTCTCACAATAATGCAGATATCAATATTAGGCTGTGGGTGGCTCGGGCTGCCCCTGGCTCAGTCATTTATAAATAAAGGATATGAGTTAAAGGGTTCTGTTACTACAGCAAACAAGCTGAAAGTGCTACAGGATCATAATATTATACCTTACAATATAGTATTAAAAGAAACCGGTTCGGAGGGTGATATCACAGGTTTTCTTAACAACAGTGATGTACTTATCATAGACATACCGCCTAAGTTGCGAAATGCAGAAAGTGAAAATTTTACAGAAAAAATTAATAAACTCGTACCATACATAGAGGCATCAGGCATTAAAAAAGTACTTTTTGTCAGCTCTATATCGGTTTACGGGGAAAGAAACAAAGGAATTGTTACTGAGGATGCAATACCTTATCCTGATACAGAATCCGGCAGGCAGTTATTAAAAACAGAGCACCTCCTGATAAAAAATACTTCTTTTAAAACTACTGTTATACGGTTCGCAGGGCTTATTGGCGGCGAAAGGCATCCTGTTTACCATTTGGCAGGAAGG
>CAMPIZ010000039.1 GCA_946886675.1 uncultured Flavobacterium sp. | reverse complement strand
CGTTACTATCAGAAAAGCTGTTAAGAAAATGGCTTCAATTGATAAAATGAAGAAAGATGGTACATTTAACACGCTATCTAAAAAAGAGCGTTTACAGGTAGATCGTCTTCGTGCAAAACTTGAGAAAAACTTAGGTTCTATTGCCGATATGACCAGATTGCCGGCTGCACTGTTTGTAGTGGATATTAAAGCAGAACACATCGCAGTAAAAGAAGCACATAAATTAAACATTCCGGTTTTCGCAATGGTAGATACAAACTCTGACCCACGTCAGGTTGATTATGTAATACCTGCAAACGATGATGCTTCAAAATCAATCGATAAAATATTATCTTTAGTTTCAGGCGCTATCGTAGAAGGGCTTGCTGACAGAAAGTCTGAAAAAGACGAGCAGGAAGCAACTGCTGCAAAAGCAGAAGCTCAAACAACTGCTACTGAAGAATAAAAATAACATTACTATAAAGTCGTTGTGCTGGTATATGTTTACTTTTGTAGCCATTATCAACATAACGACTTTTAATTTTAACTCTTAAAAAAATTTAAAATGGCAAATATAACTGCTGCTGACGTAAATAAATTAAGACAAACTACAGGTGCCGGTATGATGGATTGCAAAAAAGCACTTGTAGAAGCTGAAGGAGATTTTGATAAAGCAATTGAAATCCTTCGTAAAAAAGGACAAAAAGTTGCTGCTAACAGGGCTGACAGAGAATCTAGTGAAGGTGCTGTAATCGCTACTGTAAATGCAGATAAAACTGCAGGTGTGGTTATCTCCCTTAACTGCGAAACTGACTTCGTTGCTAAAAACGAATCTTTTGTTAACCTTGCTAACGATATTGCTAACCTTGCACTTAACTTTAATACTAAAGAAGAATTGCTTGCTGCTGCTTACAGCGGTATTACCGTAGAAGAGAAGCTTACTGAGCAAACTGGTGTAATTGGTGAGAAAATCGAGATTGGGGCTTTCGAAAGACTTGAAGGCGCATTTGTTGGTTCTTACATCCACGCTGGTAACAGGATCGCAACTTTAGTAAGCCTTTCTGCAAATGTAGAAGGTGCTGAAGAAGCTGCAAGAAACGTTGCTATGCAGGCTGCTGCAATGGCTCCACTTGCTCTTAACGAGGAAGGTGTTGATGCTGCTGTAGTTGAAAAAGAAATCGAAATTGCAAAAGACCAGCTTCGTCAGGAAGGTAAGCCAGAGGCTATGCTTGACAACATCGCTAAAGGTAAACTTGGCCGTTTCTTTAAAGACAACACTCTTGTTAACCAGGACTTTATTAAAGACAGCAAACTTAGCGTTAGCGAGTATGTAAAATCTGTTGATTCAGGTTTAACTGTTACAGGTTTTAAAAGAGTTGCTCTTGCTTAATTAAAAAGCAAACACATATATTAAAAATCCCGATGATTGTCATCGGGATTTTTTTTATGTAATAACATTTTTAACGCTTATTCAGCATTAGTAATCCAAAAGTGCGTTGTGTGTATATAAGTTCACTTAATTTTGATTTACGGTCCTTATCATCTTTCCAGTTGACTTTATTATTGATAAAATCCTTATTCTTTTTACTAAACTCTGCTGCAATATTTTCACATTCTTCATTACTTAAGGAACAGGATAAAAGTACCCCATAGAATCTTTTTAAATTGAGAATATTGTTCTTAAGGCTTATTTGTTCCTTAAGAAAATAAATTTTCATCTCATCACTCCCCTCATTTATCACCCTGTCGCAAATTAAGCTAAACCAAAAATTTTTGAGATTATCATGATAATCAGGTGCGGTAACCTCAATATCTTTCTTGTAACGTTCACAGAGTTCTTGAAGTGGAAATTCTGACACAGCCATCGACTTATAAACCAATTTACTTCTTGGTATATCACCCTGCCCTGCAGGCGGATCATCATCATTTATAACTCTTACATTCGTATTAACTACTTGCTTATTCTCTTCTGTAATTCTATCTTCAGAACACGAAATAAACAGTAAAAAAATAGGAAGTATAAAATATAATTTCTTCATAAGGCGGTTGGGTTAGGGTTAACAAAGAAACTTAAAGTACTAAATATAAGTATTTTAAAATTAATCAACTCAAGATTAAGGCTTAATGCAATTAGGAATAAAAAACTTACATTTGATATCTGTCTCAAACAATAAAATATGTTTCAGTCTAAAAGAGAAACCATATACCTTATACTTGCAGGAATCTTTATAACCAATGCGGTAGTGGCAGAGCTTATTGGCGGCAAGCTTATTACTATAGGGAATACCGTAATGAGCATAGGAATACTTCCGTGGCCAGTGGTATTCCTCACTACCGATCTCATAAATGAGTATTTTGGACGGGAAGGCGTGCGAAAGCTTTCTTTTATTACTTCAGGATTAATTGCGTATTGCTTTTTTGTACTTTATATAGCGTTAAATATACCTTCTGCCGCAGGGTTCAATACTGTTAACGATGAACAGTTTACAGCGGTATTTGGCCAGAGCATGTGGATAATTGTGGGCAGTATTACTGCTTTCTTAGTTTCCCAGTTAATAGATATTGCTATATTTCACTTCTTCAAAAAGAAAACAGGCAACAGAATGATTTGGCTAAGGGCAACAGGCTCTACAGTAATATCGCAGTTTTTTGACAGCTTTATAGTATTGGGTATAGCTTTTTGGCTTACGGGAAAAATGGACACAGCTACATACATACAGTCCGGGCTTGCAGGTTATTTTGTAAAGCTTATAATAGCCATAGTGCTAACTCCGTTAATATATGTGGGGCACGGATGGATAAAAAAATATATTGAGCCGGTAAAAGAACAGGACAATCAATCACCGGTTTGATAAAAAGGCCCGCATATAGTTAAATTAGAAAACTATACGTTATATTTGATATACTACTGGCACTTAAAAAATTATCACCTTGAAAAGATTAAGCATACTACTACTGCTGTGCCTTGCTACCGTATCGGCACAGGAAAAAAAATACCAAAGCCTTTTATGGGAGGTGTCCGGCAATGGGCTGGAAAAAAATTCATACCTGTATGGTTCAATGCATGTAAGCGATAAGGTATCCTATCATCTTTCAGATGCATTTTTTCAACACCTGCTCGAGGCAGATATGGTTGCTAACGAGAGTGAGCCTTCTACTTGGATAGACCTATACGGAGTACTCTCCGCAGGCGGGTATGATTATTATGCCGGTAACTTTTATTCGCAATTTTATCTTGCACCATTAAGCAAAGAGCAGATGTACCCACTGTTCTATATGAATAATTTTACCATGAACAATTTATTGTTCAGGACAAATGAATACCAAAAAGAATATCAGGAGGAAACTTACCTGGATATGTTTATTTATCGTACCGGAAGAAAATATAATAAAAAAACTGTAGGCCTGGAGGACACGAAGACCTCCCTTATTAACATAATGAATGCCGACCTGAGCAATGCAAGGCCGAAAGAAGAAAACATGGCTGCCCTGCAAAAAATCCTGAAGAACAACCAGTATGAGGAAGTGATGATGAATTTTTACAGGGAAAAAGACCTGGATATGATAGACTCCCTTACAGTACTCTCTACTTCCGAAGATTATCTTAAAGCGCTGCTGTACGACAGGAACACAGTAATGGTAAAATCAATTGATTCACTTGCTCAAAAAGGCAGTCTGTTTGCGGCAGTAGGTGCGGCACACCTGCCCGGAAAAAAAGGTATTATAGAAATGCTGCGAAAAAAAGGCTATACCGTAACCCCGGTTTTTGACAGTTATACCGAAGAAGGAAAAGCAAAAAAACAACAGATAGAAGAATTCTTTATAAAACCTGCTTATCAAACATATACTACTGCTGATAGCATGATCGAACTTCCCGTTCACCGCTCAATTATAGAAAATGGTGAAAACATAGAGTCCCCCGATCTGGCAAATGGTGGCTATATTAATGTAAAACGGCTGCCGCTACTCGATTTCCTTAAAAAGGACAACTCGAAATTTAACCATAAGTCGCTGGACAGCCTTTTTTATGAAAACATACCGGGAAAAATTCTTGAAAAGAAATTTTACAGGCAGGACGGATATGATGTATATGACATTAAAAGCATAACAAAAACCGGCAATGCACAACGGTATAAGTATTTTATAACACCACTGGAAATTATTGTAGTAAGTATGGCGGGAGAGGAAGACTATACCCGCAGGTTTGAAGATGAAGTATACAGTAAAATTAAGGTAAAGCCGGTAACATCTGAATGGAAAAAAACAAGCCCGAAAAGGGGCGGATTTTCCGTTTTACTGCCATCATACACTATTATATATGGCGACATGCCAAATGCCAAAACCATAGAAGATATTGAAATGTATGCTTATGACAGTAATGACAATGCCAATTACTTTTTACTGGAGCGTACGCTTACCGAAAATGAAAAACTGGAAAATTCCGCATACGAACTTAAGCGTATACATTATGAATTTTACAACCAATTCGATATTGATTCAACCCAAACCAGACTCACTAAGCAGCCTTTAGGTTTTACATCTGCATCTTCTATAGGAAATAAGACAATAAGGCTTAAAACGTTTATAGATGGCCCCAAATATTACCTTTTGGGAAGCGTGGGTGCAAATGAAAACAATACCGAAAAGTTTTTCAATTCGTTTGAATTTATACCTTCTTCCGGTATGAACGAGTTCAGGACCTATAAAGATACCACTGCAAGCTTTGCAATTGACATACCAAAACCACAGAATGAAAGACTGGATTTTGAATCTAAAAACCCTATAAAATATCCTAATGAAAAGATTAACGATTTCAGGGAAAAAAATAAAAATTATTCTTTCACATTACCATCAGGGGAAACAGTAAACCTTTGGTACAAACAGGCACACAGGTATGAAAAAATACAAGTAATAGACTCGGTATGGACAAAACTCAAAAAAGCCATAACAACCAATGAAAATGATATGATGGATGAAGAAGGCCTTTATGCTGATGATGCATTTTTTGAAGAGTCTGTGTATGTTTATTCCGGAAACAGCAATAATCCTGTAGAATCTGTATGGCATAAAATATTGGCCAATAATCCGGAGGTGAGGGAGAAAACCGAAGTAAAGGATGAAAAAACATTCTTTGACGAAAAAACGGGCGCATACAGAATGGATTTCCTGGCTACTGATATAAACTCTGAACAAGCTTTAAAATGTAGGGTTTATTATAAAAATGGAAGATATTACCTTATAAATACTTTAGTAGCAAAAGACTATAAAAAAGACAACCCATATATCGAAAAGATATTTGATTCGTTTACAATTACAGAAGACAAAACAGAAGCACTTCCTGAAAATAAAGTGAGGTTGTTTATTGAAGATGCAAAAAGCCAGCATGACAGCATCAGGTACTCAGCCCTTAAATCTGTATATTCACTTAAACTGGAAAGCAGTGATATAGCAGACATTGAAGCCTTTGCAGAATCTTTTAATTTTAAAGCAGATGAAACAGACGCGCTAACTACCCTATATGAAAAAATAGGAAGCGTAAAAGATGAAAAAGTTATTCCTTTTCTTGAAAAGCAATATAAAAAAGAAGGCGCTAATACCCTTATACAGTTTGCTGTACTAAAAGCGCTTACTTATCAGGAAACAGAAGAAGCTTATGAAAAGATTATGGAACTGCTGGAGCATGATCTTCCGTTATCAGACAATGAATATGAGATTGCCTCATTATTCTATCTCTTTGAGAAAGACATTGAAAACAGTGCAGTACTATTTCCTGATATTTTCCAGTTCTACAGCATACAGGAATATCATGACCCTATAGTAAGTTATATGGCAACACTATTGGAAAAAGGTTCAATAAAGCCTAAAAAACTTAAGAACTATAAAAAAATGGTTCTTACCAATGCTAAACTGGAGTATAAAAGGGTTAAAAGCAGAAAAGCGAAAGCTGAGGCTAAAGAAACATATAACCGGAGCCTTGAAACAAGTGAACTTAAAGGCTATATAGCCCTGCTGTATCCTTTTAAAAATGAAAAAGACATAAAGCCTTTCTTTGATCACATTACAGAACTGGACATAAAGGAAACCAACCTGGAGATGGCCAGGCTAGATATTGCCGATAACAATTTAAGCCAGGCCAGTTCAGATAAATTACTAAAAAATCCGGAAACTGCGTTTACGGTTTATAATATGCTGTATAAGAATGACCCTGATAAGATCAGCAAAATAACCGGAGAAGATGTTGCTGCATCAGGCATTACTATACTTAATCGCCTTAATAAGAAAAAAGACTCTCTTGTTTTTATAGAAAAGAGAATTGTGCCTTATTACAAAAACAAAATAAGCTTTTATTTCTTCAGGGTAAAACACATTAGCAGTGAAGACGACAGTCCTTATGATTTTAATCCGGATAAGATTGCAGGGATTGCTTTTGTAAATGATGACGATAAAATAAATCCGAGAGCCTTTAGAAAAATAAATCCTGAGGTGGTAGTAGACGAAGACGAAACAGAAAAATACATTAAGCGCATGATAGATGCCTCTATTAATTATGATAAAACAAGGGCATCATTTGGTAAAACCGAAGATGATTACATGCCTTATGATGAATATGGGATGGGATATTAATTAGATTATGGAAAATAAAAACAGATGCGCCTGGTGCAATGGCGATGCCTTATATGAAAAATACCACGATGAAGAGTGGGGAGTTCCTGTTTATGAAGATAAAAAACTGTTCGAGTTTTTATTACTGGAAACTTTTCAGGCAGGGTTAAGCTGGATAACCATATTAAGAAAGAGAGAAAACTTCAGGAAAGCCTTTGATAATTTTGACTACAAAAAAATTGCTGCATACCAGCAGGATAAAATAGATGAATTACTGTTGGATGCCGGCATTATAAGAAACAGGCTTAAAGTTTTAGCCGCTATATCAAACGCGCAGGCCTTTATGAAAATACAGGATGAGTTTGGCAGTTTTTCTAAATATTACTGGGATTTTACCGATGGTAAAACAATAGATAATCAGTTCACCTCATTATCACAAGTGCCTGCTACCACCCCCCTGTCTGATAAAATCAGTAAGGACATGAAAAAGCGCGGTTTTAAATTTGTGGGCTCAACCGTTATCTATGCGAATATGCAGGCAACAGGAATGGTAAACGACCATGTTGCTGACTGCTGGACAAAAAATTAGATTAAATACAGCCTTAACTGATAATACTCTATCATTAAATTAGTAAAAACAAAAAGTCCCACAATTGCGGGACTTTTATATTTCTAATAACCAAAGGGTCTAAAAATCTGATTAGTATCTGTAATATTCCGGTTTAAACGGCCCTTCTACCTCAACACCAATATAGGCTGCCTGATCGTTTGAAAGCGTTTCAAGCTCTACTCCTAATTTTGCAAGGTGAAGCGATGCTACTTTCTCATCAAGGTGCTTAGGCAGCATGTATACTTTATTTTCGTAGTTATCACTATTTTTCCAAAGTTCGATTTGCGCAAGCGTCTGGTTTGTAAACGAATTACTCATTACAAAGCTTGGGTGACCTGTAGCACAGCCAAGGTTTACAAGGCGGCCTTCTGCAAGAATAATAATATCTTTGCCGTTTATAGTATATTTGTCAACCTGAGGCTTAATTTCCACTTTTGTAGCGCCGTGGTTTTTGTTTAACCAGGCCATATCAATTTCATTGTCAAAGTGGCCTATGTTACAAACAATTGCTTTATCCTTTAATTGCTCAAAGTGACGGCCTACTACAATATCCTTATTACCAGTAGTGGTAATCACAATGTCGGCATTACCAATTACAGTATCAAGTTTTTTCACTTCATACCCGTCCATTGCAGCCTGCAATGCACAAATAGGGTCTATTTCAGTAACAGTCACTATAGATCCTGCACCACGGAAAGAAGCTGCAGTACCTTTACCCACATCACCATATCCGCAAACAACTACTCTTTTACCGGCAAGCATAACATCAGTAGCACGGCGCACGGCATCAACAGCACTTTCCTTACAACCGTATTTATTATCAAACTTAGATTTGGTAACAGAATCGTTTACGTTAATAGCAGGCATTACAAGCGTGCCATTCTTCATTCTTTCATACAAACGGTGTACACCTGTAGTAGTTTCTTCAGACAGGCCTTTAATCCCGGCTGTAAGCTCCGGATAACGGTCAAATATCATATTGGTAAGATCGCCACCATCATCAAGAATCATGTTAAGCGGTTTGCGGTCTTCACCAAAAAATAAAGTCTGCTCTATACACCAGTCAAATTCTTCTTCGTTAAGCCCTTTCCATGCGTAAACCGGTATACCGGCAGCAGCAATGGCAGCAGCAGCGTGATCTTGTGTGGAGAATATATTACAAGAACTCCAGGTAACCTCTGCACCTAGTGCTACAAGCGTTTCAATTAAAACTGCAGTCTGTATCGTCATGTGAAGACAACCTGCTATACGTGCACCTTTAAGAGGCTGCTCGTTTTTATATTCTTCACGCAATGCCATTAGTCCAGGCATTTCCGCTTCTGCAAGTTCTATCTCTTTTCTGCCCCATTCTGCAAGGGTAATATCTTTTACTTTATAAGCCACATAAGGCACTGTCTTCGTACTCATGAATATTGTATATTTGTATTAGCTAAAATTTTTGCAAATTTAGTGAATTCCTTTGTAATCAGCCAGTTTTATGATTATTTTAAAATTTGTTTATCGGTTTTAATTATTTGATTAGCAACAAAATGAATTCACATTATTCTATAAAAATAAATGCCCTTATACAAATCTTATAAAATTACCGAAGGCACACAGCTGCTGGTATGGAAAATAACAGAAAGTCTTGAAGAACTGACAGATGGGACAGGACTTAAAGATGTTTGCAAAGACCGTTTGTCCGGCATGAAGTCTGAGCAGCACCGCAAAGGCTTTTTAAGCGTACGTAAGTTACTGGAAATAGCCGGGTATACTGATTTTGACCTCTATTATGGTAATGATGGAAAGCCTCACCTTACAGATGGTAAAAACATTACCATAACCCATTCCTACAGCTTTTCGGCCATTATAATAAGTGACAGGAACAT
The DNA here is from genome assembly GCA_946886675.1 of uncultured Flavobacterium sp. The sequence goes on along the minus strand of CAMPIZ010000039.1, from coordinate 887 downwards.
TGGTATCGATATGGAGATACGAAGAGAGAAAGTGATAAAGATTGCCGATAAATTTCTTGACAGAGAATTTGAATATCTAGACCCAACGCATCTTGAAGAATATGTGAGAAAACTGATTGTGATATGGGGCGTAAAAGAGGCATTGTATAAAATGTTTTCTCAGCAGGGACTTAGTTTTAAGCAGAATATAGATGTCCATTCTTTTGAGATGGATGATAAAAAAGGAACAGCTACAGTAAGTTACATGGAAATTAACGGCACTTATACTTTTTATTTTGAAGAAATAGAAGATTTTACACTAGTTTACAGCCTTGACAACAACTAACCATGACTGATTTTATTGATTTCTTTTTCAGCCAGTTTGAAGGATATACTCCCTTATTTTTAGTCTTAGAATGTACCGCCATATTTTTTGGGCTTTTAAGTGTAATTTTCTCTGCAAGAAACAGCATACTGGTTTATCCTACCGGAATAATAAGCACTCTTATTTATGTTTATATCCTATATACAGCCGATTTATATGGCGATCTTATAATTAATGCATATTATTTTTATATGAGTGTATACGGGTGGGTATTGTGGAGCAAAAAAGACAGGTTTGATCATGATTTACTGAAAATTTCCACCATTAATGCTAAAGATACCTTAACCTGCATCGGAATTTTTTGCGTTTCAGTTATATTTGTATCAGGCGTATATGCTTATTTCGATAAATTCACCTACTGGTGGGCCTACGTGGACACCTTTATTACAGGGTTGTTTTTTGTGGGTATGTGGCTATTGGCTAAACGAAAAATAGAAAACTGGATTTTTTTAATTGTAGGAGACATAATAGCTATCCCCTTGTTTTTTTATAAAAGACTCATGTTTAGCGGATTCTTTTATAT
>CAMPIZ010000038.1 GCA_946886675.1 uncultured Flavobacterium sp. | reverse complement strand
CTTTTATCCTGATTTCATCCTTCTGCTATGCGCAGGAAGTTGAAATTACGGGTACAGTAAATGAAGCTGCCACCGGCCTGCCGATGCCCGGTGTAAATGTCAGCATTAAAAACTCTGCTACGGGTACTGTTACAGACATGGATGGTAATTTCATGATTGCTGCACCCTCAGGTTCAACACTTGTATTTACATTTATTGGTTTTGAGCCTCAGGAAAAAATGGTTACATTCAGCCAGAACCTTACAATATCTTTACAGGAAAGTGCGCAGTTGCTTGATGAGGTAGTAGTAATAGGTTATGGTACTCAGCGTAAAAAAGAAATTACAGGTGCTGTAAGCGTGGTTAGCAACGAAACTATAGAAAACCTTAGGCCCGTAAAAATGGAACAGGCATTACAGGGTACTGTAAGTGGTGTTAATGTAACAACACAGTCAGGTGCGCCGGGTGCAGGCCTTGATATCAGGATAAGGGGTATTGCTTCAAATAATAATAATGCCCCTCTTGTATTAATAGATGGGTATATAGGTGTTATGAGCGATATTAACTTTAACGATGTGGAAAGCATAACCGTATTAAAAGATGCCCAGGCAGCTATTTATGGTACTGCCGGTGCTAATGGTGTTGTACTTATAACAACCAAAAGAGGTAAAAAAAACAGCAAAACCAGCTTTACCTACAATACTTATACAGGTTTTCAGGAAACCACAAGAAAGCTTCCGCTGCTTAATGCTACAGAATATGCTTTCCTTTTAAATGAGGCTTATGCCAACAACGGACAGGCAATACCTTTTCCTAATGCCGCACAGCTTGGCGAAGGGACAGACTGGCAGGATGAGGTGTTTGATAAAGGAGCGCCTATGATAAACCACGACTTCAGCGTTTCCGGAGGTGGAGAAAAAATGTCTTATATAATAAGTGGTTCACATTTTGACCAGACAGGTATTATAGGCGGTGAAGATAAATCGCACTTTGAACGTAATACAGCACGTATAGGATTAAATGTTGATTTACTGGATAATCTTAAGTTTAATACTAACATTATCTTTACTACTACCGACAGGCAGGGATTTAATGAAAACGTGCTTGGATCGGTATTATTTAATGCTATTAATACTCCGGCTATTTATTCTCCTTATAATGAGAATGGGGAATTTACAGTTTTACCTACAGGAGGGGCTAATATACCGGGAAGTAACCTTGGTAACGAGATTATTAACCCGCTTGCACAAATAGCCAACACTTATAATGATTATAACAGCAAAAAGCTTAACGGTACTTTTGGACTGGATTATGAGCCTATAGAAAATCTTACCTTAACAGCCCGTGTAGGTTTCAATACACTAAACAGGGACGAGAGGATTTTTAACAAGCAGATATCTTATGGCGGAAAAGTATTTGATAACGTAAGAAGCAGTGTAAACCAAAATGCTTTTGATGATAACGACTATACTTTCGACTTCTTTGCTAATTATAAGTTCTCATTTAATGAAGCACACAACTTTGGCGTTATGCTGGGTTCAACCATATACAAAACATGGGGTAAAGGTTTATATGCCACAGGTTTTGATGTACCAAACAACTCATGGGATTATGCAGACATAAGCCTTACAACAGGTTATGCCGACTCTAAAACAGCAAGTTCATACGGTTATGATGAAAGAAGGCTTTCTTACTTTGGCAGGCTTCAGTACGACTATAAAGGCAGGTATTTATTATCAGCTATGTTCAGGAGGGATTCTTCAACAAAATTTGGGCCTAACAACCGTGTTGCCTACTTCCCTTCGGTTACAGGAGGTTGGGTAATTTCAGAAGAGCCTTTCTATGGTGATTCGAGTTTCTTAAACTTTGCAAAATTAAGGGCCAGCTACGGTATTATGGGTAACGACCTTATTGGCGATAACAGGTATGTAGGATTATTAAACGGAGAAGCTACCTATGTTCTGGATGGCCAGCTTGTAAGCGGTTTTGCTATTGGAGCACTACCTAATGCCGATATTGTATGGGAAGAAGCCAGAAAATTTGACGTAGGTATGGATCTTAACTTCTTTGATGACAAACTATCTTTAGTAGCCGATTATTTTTATGATGAAAGGCATGACCTGCTTATTACAGGCATACCGGTTTCAGGTATTATAGGTACTTATGGCCCTGGCGGACAAAATCCAACCATAAATGCCGGTAGTGTAGTTAATAAAGGATTTGAATTTGCACTTACTTATAACGAAACATTTGGTGAAGATTTTAACTTTAAGGCTACTTATACTGCAGCATTTATTGATAATGAAGTTACCGAGGTTAACAACGGTACAGGTTGGTTCCCGGGCGGTGAATTTGGTGTGGGACAACCACAGCCTACCCGTATGGAAGTAGGACAGCCAATGGGTTACTTCTATGGGTACCAAACAGACGGTATCTTCCAGAATCAGGCAGAGGTTGATGCTCATCCAAGCCAGGCAGCTCTGGGAGCTACGGCAAGGCCGGGTGACCTTAGATTTGTAGATACTAATGGCGACGGCGTTTTAAATGCTAATGACCGTACTAATATAGGAGATCCTATACCGGACGCTACTATGGGGCTTAACCTGAGCTTTGAATATAAAGGCTTTGATTTTGTAGCCTTTGCATTTGCCTCACTTGGCAATGACATGGTAAGAAACTACGAAAGGACACTTACTGATGTAAACAGGCTAAACTATGTGCTTGACCGCTGGACAGGCGAAGGCACCAGCAACTCTGTACCGCGTGTAACTACAGGCGCTACTGCAAACACCATATTCTCTGATTATTATGTGGAAGACGCTTCTTACCTGAGAATACAAAATGTGCAGCTTGGCTATACCATTAATCCTGATTTTACAAAAAGGGCAGGTATTACCAAACTAAGGCTGTATGCCGGTGTAAACAACGTGTATACCTTTACAAAATACAGAGGTTTTGACCCGGGTGCTTCAAGCGGTGCACCATTATCATCCGGTATCGACTTTGGTTTCTATCCGGTTCCAAGAACTTACCTGTTTGGTCTAAACTTAAATTTCTAAAAAAATGAGAAGAAGAATTATTACAGCTTTTTTAGCTTTAAGCATAATCACTGTGGCAAACCAGTCATGTAGTGATGATTATATAGATAGGGATATAGTATACAATATAACATCGGAAAATTATTTTAATTCTCCCGAAGAATATAACTATGCCCTTATAGGCGCTTATGATGTGTTACAATCTACCTATGTAAATGTTATTTTGGGCGAAATAGCTTCAGATAACACTTTATGCGGTGGCGAGAGCGCAAACGACGTTATCGGATGGCAGCAGATAGACCTTATGACCCATACTCCGGTAAACTCAAACCTAAGGGATGTATGGAACTGGATGTTTGCAGGTGTAAACAGGGCAGCATACATACTGGAGTTTAAAGACAAAATTGATTTTGAAGGCAAAGACCAGATTGTGGCAGAAGCACGTTTTTTACATGCTTACTACAACTTTGAGCTTTTAAAATGGTTTGGCGGTATTCCTCTTAAGGGAGATGCAAGGTTTGCACTGGGAGACGAAACTGCAATACCAAGAGCTACGGAGGAAGAAGTATATGCGTCTATAGAAAGTGACCTTATAGCAGCTATAGAAGACCTTGCACCACAGGCGCCACAGGTAGGACGCGTAACAAAAGGCGCAGCACAGGCACTTTTAGGGAAAGTATACCTTTACCATGCTACTGCCGGCAATGGGCATCCTGAAAAATATGCTGAAGCTGCTGCAATGCTTGACGAAGTAATAGGCAGTGGGCAGTTTTCTTTAACTCAGGGAACAGATTATCAGATGTTATTTGAAAATAGTGGCGAAAACGGACCTGAATCGGTATTTGAAGTACAGTATACTGATGTGGAAGGTGCAGGTTTTGGCTGCCTTCAGTGTAGCGAAGGTAACGTGGCAGTGGGCTTTAGCGGCCCAAGAAGCTTTAACGGCCCGCTTTATACTTCAGGCTTTAGTTTTAATATACCTACGGCAGAAGCTGCTTCTATATTTGAAGACGATGATTTAAGAAAAGATGTTACCATATTGGATATGGCAACTTTTGGCCCTGCATTCAATGCCAGCTATAATCCGGGATATAACGATACCGGATTCTTTAACAGGAAATATATACCGCGTAAAAGAAGCGACCAGGCAGCAGGCGACCTTAACCTTACCAATCCTAACAACTATCGTGCAATACGCTACGCAGATGTACTGCTTATGGCGGCTGAGGCACATAACAGATCGGGTAACGACGGTGCGGCACAGGATTATCTTAACGAGGTAAGAGAAAGAGCTTATGGAGGAACAAGCCATAATACATCTGCTACAGGCGATGCACTTTACAATGAGATTCTTGAAGAAAGAAGATTGGAACTGTTTGGCGAAGGCCACCGTTTCTTTGATCTTGTAAGGACAGGAAGGGCTGACGAAACTATACCGGGATTTGTGGAAAATAAAAATGAGGTATTCCCTATTCCGTTAGAAGAAATACAGTTTTCTAACGATCTATGGCCTCAAAACCCTAATTACTAAGAGTTATGAAAAAATTACATTATATATTCACGTTTTTTATAGTTGCATTACTGGCTTCAGGCTGTAATGACGACGAATTTGACACAGGCTTTATTGATAATGCAAATGCTCCTTCAAATGTGGGCGCTCTGTTTACCATTACGCAGGACAACACCGGCCTTGTAACCATAAGGCCTAAAGGCGAGGGCGTACAGACCTTTGAAGTTTTCTTTGGCGATGGCACGCAGGAATCCTCTGTATTAGAAGTAGGAGGATCCGTTCAGCATACTTATGCAGAAGGTATTTATCCCGTAAAAATTATAGCTACAAACCTCGCAGGAAAAACTACAGAAGTTATAGAAGAGCTTACAGTATCTTTTATTGAGCCTCAAAATCTTGAGGTACAAATAACTCCCGTAGCAGGAAACTCTTTTGCCATAGATGTAACCGCTACTGCAGATTATGAAACATATTTTGAGGTATGGTATGGTGAAGACCCTGCACAGGTTCCTGTTCAGTTTATGGAAGGTGAAACTGTACAGCACACTTATTCTGATCTTGGTACATTTGATGTTAAGGTAGTAGCATATAGCGGTGGTGCTGCCACAGCAGAAGTTATACAGCAGGTAACTATATCAAATCCGTTATTGCTACCGGTAACTTTTGAAAACCCGGGACTTACTTATACATTTAGTGATTTTGGAGGAGCTACAACTACTATGATTGATAACCCGGATATATCGGGCATCAATACAAGTGCACACGTAGCACAGTCGATTAAAGGAAACGGCTCAGAAGTATGGGCAGGTACAATAGTACAGTTGGATGGCAACATCGACTTTACTACTTTGCAACACCTAAGGGTTAAAGTATGGTCTCCGGCAGCCGGTGTTATTGTAAAGCTAAAGCTTGAAAACGGAACCGACCCTGCTATTGCTTATGAAGTTGACCAGGTTACTACGGTAGCAAACCAGTGGGAATATCTTACTTATGATATGAGCGGTGGAGACTTAACACAAGATTATTCAAAAGTAGTATTGTTCTTTAACTTTGGCCAGAACGGCGCAGGAGAAACCTATTATTTTGATGATATCCGCCAGACAGATGGTTCACCAATAGTAGGCTTCCCTATAGATTTTGAAAGTGCCGATGCAACTTACACTTTTAATGGTTTTGGTGGCGCAGGTGGTGCAAAAGTAGCCAACCCCGATGCTTCAGGTATTAATACCAGTGCCAATGTTGGGCAGGTAGTTAAAGGTGCAGGAGCCGAAACATGGGCAGGTATACACATGCCGCTTACCGAGGTTATCGATTTTTCTGTACTGCACAAAGTAAAAATAAAAGTATGGTCTCCGGCTGCTGGTATTACTGTACTGCTTAAGCTTGAGAATAACGGCGCAACGCTTACCACAGAGCTTCCGGCAACTACTACTGTAGCAAATGCATGGGAAGAACTGGAGTATGACTTTACAGACATTCAAAATTCAAACAACTATCAGAATATAGTGCTTTTCTTTGATTTTAATCAGGTAGGTACGGGAGCAACATATTATTTTGATGATGTTCAACTTTCAAACTAAGGCTATGAAAAAAATTATAAACTATTTAGGAATTCTTATGCTGTTGGTTATAGCAGCCATAGCATGCCAGGAAGACGATGCAACATTTGGCGAACTTAATGCGCCTACAAACCTTGAGGTTACCTATGAAATATTAGGCGTAGACGCTGAGAATCCGGACGGAGACGGCTCCGGTAATGTTAAATTTACAGCTACTGCTGACGGCGCAATAAGCTACAAGTATGAATTTAGCGACCTTACAGAGCAAAGCTCACCAAACGGAATTTATACTAAACAATTTACTACTCCGGGTACTAATACCTATACTGTAAATGTAATAGCATACGGCCCCGGAGGGAGTGCCACAAACACATCTGTAGAAGTTACAGTATTTAGTGATTTCTCAGACCCTGAAGCGGTGGAACTTTTAACGAACGGTACATCCAAAACTTGGTACTGGTATGCTGCAAAACCCGGCCACCTTGGTGTAGGCCCAAATGATGGCGGGGCTAATACTGGCGTACCAAGCTATTATGCTGCTGCTCCGTTTGAAAAAGCGGGAAGCCCGGACAGCTCTTGTTTATATGATAACGTATTAACTTTCACAAAAGACGGTGATGTTATTAAGTATACGCTGGATAACGGAGGTAACACTTTCTATAATGCATCATTTATTGATGGAGATACAGACCTTTGCCTGCCATTAAACACAAGTGGTGAAAAAATAGTATCGTTAGCGCCGTCAAGCTCTAATGTTCCTGCCGACCAGAAAAGAGGTACTGTAATGAACTTTAGCGATGGCGGATTTATGGGATACTTTATACAGCAAACCACTTATGAAATACTTTCTATTACAGATAATGAAATGCATGTAAGGGCCATTATGGGCGGAAATGAAAGCCTTGCATGGTACCATATATTTACAACAACTCCTGTTGATGAGCAGGAAGAAGGCGGTAACGGGCCTGACTTTACAAACCTTGTATGGGCAGACGAATTTGATGTAGACGGTGTTCCTAATCCTGATAACTGGACTATGGAAATAGGTACAGGCCAAAACGGCTGGGGCAACAATGAGGCACAGTACTACAGGGCAGAAAACGCTGTTGTAGAAGAAGGAATGCTAAAAATAACTGCCAAAAAGCAAACATTTGGCGGAATGGAGTATACATCTGCACGCATGAAATCTGAAGATAAATTTGAGTTTACTTACGGTAAAGTAGAGATACGGGCTAAACTGCCTACAGGCGGCGGCACGTGGCCTGCATTATGGATGCTGGGTGCAAACTATGATACAAATGCATGGCCTGCCTGTGGTGAAATAGATATTATGGAGCACGTAGGCAATAATCAGGATGTTATACAAAGTGCACTGCATTACCCTGGTTTTTCAGGTGGTAATGCCGTTGTGTCATCGGTAGATGTATTTGGGGTATCAAGCGATTTCCATACTTATACTGTAATATGGAGTGAAGAAAGTATCAGGTTCATGGTAGATGACCAAGAGTATCATACATTTACCAATACATCCTCTATTCCGTTCAATTCTGATTTCTTCCTTATTATGAATGTTGCCATGGGTGGTAACTTAGGCGGCGCGATATCTCCGTCCTTTGAAGAATCAACCATGGAGGTAGATTATGTAAGAGTATATCAATAATCGTTTTTTCATAAATCAATTCATTTTGTTATTAGTCCGGAAGGCTGGTTTAAAGCCGGCCTTTCAGGCTAGTAATCTCACTAAAACTTAATAATGAAATTTAATTTACCAAAATATGTTTTGGCAGCTTCTCTTATTGCTTTAGGATGCAGCTCTGCAAAACAGGATATGGTTTCCGTTAAGGAAAAACTCCCTATAGACCGCAAGGTAGATTCGGTGCTAAGCCTTATGACACTTGAGGAAAAAATAGGCCAAATGAACCAATATAATGGTTTTTGGGATGTAACCGGACCTGTGCCAAAAGACGGAGATGCAGCCCGTAAATATGAGCATATAAAAAAAGGCTGGGTAGGCTCTATGCTTAATGTAAGAGGGGTGAAAGATGTAAAGGCACTACAAAAAATTGCAGTGGAAGAGTCCAGGCTGGGTATACCCGTTATATTTGGCTTTGATGTAATCCATGGTTACAAAACAATAAGCCCCATACCACTTGCCGAAGCTGCAAGCTGGGATATGGAAGCTATAGAACAGTCAGCTGCTATTGCTGCTGCCGAAGCTGCTTCTGCAGGCCTTAACTGGACCTTTGCCCCTATGGTAGATGTATCGCGAGATGCACGCTGGGGCCGTGTTATGGAAGGCTCTGGCGAAGACACCTATTTAGGCAGTGCTATTGCTGTTGCAAGGGTAAAAGGATTTCAGGGTAATTTAGGTGAGTTTAACCTGGCTTCCTGCGTAAAGCATTTTGCAGGATACGGGTTTTCTGAAGCAGGCAGAGACTACAATACTGTAGATGTAAACAATAATACACTGCATAATGTAATACTTCCTCCTTTTAAAGCTGCTGCCGATGCGGGAGCACTTACATTTATGAATGCTTTTAATGATATAAACGGCATACCTTCTACCGGTAACGCCTACCTGCAAAGGGATATCCTTAAAAAAGAATGGGGCTTTGAAGGCTTTGTGGTTTCAGACTGGGGTTCTATGGGCGAAATGATAAACCACGGCTATGCCAAAGACCTAAAGCAGGCTGCCGAATTTGCAGCCAATGCAGGGTCTGATATGGATATGGAATCGCATGGTTATATAAATCATCTTGCAGAACTTGTTAAGGAAGGAAAAGTATCTGAAGACAAAATAAACGATGCTGTAAGGCGAATACTAAAGGTAAAATTTAAGCTGGGATTGTTTGATGATCCTTATAAATACTGTAACGAAAGCCGCGAGGCTGCAACCATAGGAAAACAGGAATTTCAGGATGGCGTGCTGGATATGGCTAAAAAGTCTATTGTACTATTAAAAAATGAAAATGACCTGCTCCCATTGAAAAAGCAAGGGCAAAAAATTGCTGTAATAGGCGCTTTGGCTAACGATAAGACCAGCCCATTAGGAAGCTGGAGGATAGGCGCTGATGACAATTCTGCTGTTTCTGTAATGGAAGGCCTAAAAAAATATACAGGCAACGAACTTATATATGCAAAAGGTGCTGATGTTGCTGTAGGCACAACAGCATTTATAACTGAAACCAAAATAAATACTACTGATAAAAGGGGCTTTGATGAAGCAGTGAATGCTGCAAAAGGAGCCGATGTGGTAATTATGGTACTTGGCGAGCACGGATTGCAAACGGGTGAAGGAAGAAGCCGCGCAAGCCTGGATTTACCGGGTGTACAGCAGGAACTGCTTGAAACGGTTTACAAAACAAACAAGAACATTGTTTTAGTGCTTAACAACGGGCGTCCGCTTGTCCTTAACTGGGCAGATGAGCATATCCCTGCCATAGTGGAGGCCTGGCACTTGGGTACACAAAGCGGAAATGCTATTGCACAGGTATTATATGGCGACTATAACCCTAGCGGAAAACTGCCTATGAGCTTCCCGAGAAGCGTGGGGCAAATGCCTTTATATTACAACCACAAAAGTACAGGCAGGCCCGGTAACGGGCAACCTACAGAAAGTGTTTTCTGGTCGCATTATATAGACGAAAGCAACGAACCGCTTTATCCTTTTGGTTATGGTTTAAGCTATTCCGAATTTGAGCATGGAAACTTAAGATTAAGTTCAAATCAATTACAGGAAAACGGTACAATAACGGTGAGTGTAGAAGTAAAAAACACAAGCAATACCGATGGTAAAGAAGTAGTGCAGTTATACATTCAGGATCTTTTTGGGTCGGTTACAAGGCCGGTGAGAGAGCTGAAAGGTTTTGATCTGGTGGAAATAAAAGCAGGCCAGACCAAAACCGTTACTTTTGAAATTGATAAAAAAACAATAGAATTTTATACTGCAAACAGCAGATGGGAAGCAGAGCCCGGCGACTTTAAAGTATTCGTTGGCGGAAGCTCTGATGCCTCACTGGAAGCAGGATTTACTTATTC
>CAMPIZ010000037.1 GCA_946886675.1 uncultured Flavobacterium sp. | reverse complement strand
GTACTACACCTTCTACCTGATAACCATAATAAGACCCTATTTCCTGGCCTACTTCCCAACGCTTAATAGGGTTACCAAAAAGACCCGGCCCGGTGTTAAGGAAAGAACCTCCTAATACTTCGGTAATCTGATTATCAATGGTAGTGAAGTTACCATAAATATTATATTTAAATTTATCATTTACAGTGTCTTCCCAGTTAAGTGACACCTCAAAACCTTTATTTTCAAAAGAACCCGCGTTTGTAAAGAAACTTGTTCCTAAACCTGCCTGAGATGGTATTGCCACCGCAAAAACTGCATCTGTGGTTTCTCTGTTATAATATCCTGCTTCAAAAGTAAGCCTGTTAGCAAAAGTCCTTAACTCAACACCAAGGTCAAATTCTTCCACAACTTCCCAGTTAATACTTGGGTCTACTAATTGTGTAAACGAAATAGCATTAGCAACCTGAGAAGGTGTACCAAAGAAAGCCGGCCTTTGTACTGTTGCCGTCTGGTCAAACTGTCTTGTAATAGAAGCGTTACCCAGCCTACCCCAGCTTGCTTTAAGTTTAAGGAAGTCAAAACCGGAGTTTGCCATAAAGTTTTCTTCGCTAATAATCCATCCAATACCTATTGAAGGAAAAGTTGCCGACCTTTGATCACCATTAAAGTTGTAAGCTGAAGTTCCGTCCCTTCTAACTGTGGCATTTAATAAATACTTATCATCAAAAGCATATTGAAGCCTACCGAAGTATGACTGAAAACGTGTTTTAGAGCCCTCCTCATTATCCGGCATAGCACTTGTAACAGCTGTACCAAGATTAAGATGCAATGTAGAATCGTCTCCATAAAAAGGTACATCCTGTGCAGCTGCCCTAAAGGCAGTTGTCGAATTTTGCTGAATACTATAACCCGCCAACACAACAAATCTATGTTTGTCTATCTCCTTTGTGAATGTAAGAGTGTTCTCCCATAATAGTTTTTCATCAGTATCATTACGTTTTGTAAGTATACTGTTTTCAGACCTTTGACTATTTGTAACGAAGTATTCAGGTGTGTAAGTATAATTATTTACATTACCAAAATCTCTTGAATAGCTTGTTTTAAAAGTTAGCTCTTTAATTAAATCTATTTCTCCAAAACCACTTATAAGTGTTCTTGTACCTTTACTTTTACCTCTAAAGAAGTCAAGAGTAGCCCTAGGATTTGCAAAAGTACCTAATGAAGGTGAATCCGGTAATGTACCATAATCCCCATCTTGATTATAAACAGGTAAAAGTGGTGGCGCTATCCTCGCCTGCTGGAATGGCGTTTGAGAATCATTTGTATTAAAGGTATAGTAAGCAATATTACCTCCTATTCTTATACTTTGAGAAACATCATAAACTCCGTTAAAACGAGCAGTTATCCTTTCATAATCATTACCGGAATTAAAATTCCTGCCTGCTTCTAATATACCTTCCTGAGTAAAATATCCCAATGCCATATTATACCTTGATTTCTCAGATGCACCCTGCATGGAAACATTATGAGATTGTGTAATAGCATTTTTCTTTAATATTTCATCATACCAGTTGGTATCAACGTTGTTAAACTGATCTGCAGAAATGTAATTACTTGGATCTGCTCCCTCATAAGCCAGCTTTTCATTATAAAGCTGAATATATTCTTGTGCATTAGCAAGTTCCAATACATTTGTAGGTACAGTAATACCAATATTACTGTCATAAGTAAATTTAATGTTTTCTACCCCGGTTTTTCTTCCAAGCTTTGTAGTAATAATAATTACACCATTAGCCGCCCTTATACCATAAATAGCTGAACTTGATGCATCTTTTAGAATACTGATACTTTCAATGTCATTAGGGTTAATGTAAGTTATATTATCTGTAAGCACCCCATCAACTACGTATAAAGGATTATTACCGGAAATACTACCCAAACCCCTTATTGACACTCCCGGTGCTGCACCTGGTGCACCTGAATTTGTAATTAAAACGCCCGGTACTTTTCCTTGTACTGAACTTAAGGGGTTGGCATTTGGCCTGTTACGCAAATCTTCTTCTTTTACAGTAGCTATAGATCCGGTAACATCTGCTTTACGCTGGGCTCCATAACCTATTACCACCACTTCTTCAAGCATACTCGATTCACTTGGCGCAAGAGAAACACTCATACCTTGTGCCGCAGTTGCAGTTAATGTTTCAAAGCCAAGCATTGTAAACGTCAGGGTTTCCCCTTCCTGAGCCTGAATTGTAAAATTACCATCAAGATCGGCAGTTGTAGATGTACCTGATGCATCTGCCGTAATGTAAACATCAGGAATAGGCTGTCCATTTGCATCAACAACCTTTCCTGTTATTTCCTGCCCATAGGATAAAAACCCTCCAAGCATGAGAAATAATCCAAGAATAAAGTTTTTCATAAATCGATTATGTTAAAGTTAGTTAACCACTAAATTACTAACTAAAACGTTGTAGTATGTTAATCCTAAGCCTATCTTAACTACATCATACAATGAAAAATATGTTATATATAATTGATTTACAATAATTTAATAAAAAGGCATGTACATCAATTTTAAGCCAAATGATGTAGTAATGATGAGTTTAAAAAAATCATAAAATGAGAAGCAAAAATGCTTAAACAGTAAAAAAAGATTGAAAATTATACATTAATCATAAATCTCGAAAGGCTTTCTTCCTGATTAATTTCCAGTTTTTTTCTAAGACGATAACGGTGAAGCTCAACACCCCTATAAGATATATTCATTAATGGAGCTATTTCTTTAGAAGATAAATTCATCTTTAAATAGATACAAAGTTTGATGTCTTTGGGTGTTAGCGCTGGATACTTTTTCGAAAGCCTTTCTACAAATTCTTCATGGCTTTTTATAAGATTTTTTTCGAAACTCTGCCATTCATTTTTACTAAGTGCACTGCTTTTTATGATTTTACGTATCTTATTTTTCAAATCATCACCCTCAACCTTGCTTTCAAGCACTTCCTGTATACTTTCAATCATTTCGCTATGCTTGGCTATAGAAAGAGATTTACCTGCTACCTCAGAAGCCTTACTTTGAACCTCAGCTTCTAATATATGTTTTTCATACTCCTGCTGCCTCAATTTGTTCTCCGCTTCCATTTCCAGTTCAAGAATTTCTCTCCTGTGCTTAAGCTCTTCTTCATTAAGCCGTATTTTTTGTAAATAACGAACCTTATTCCATCTATAATAAAGGAAAAAAACTGCTGAAATTACAGCAAGGTATATTAATATCATCCATAAAGAAAAGTACCATGGCCTGGCTACTTCAAATTCATAGTCTGCTGTTTTAATATAGCTTTTACCGTCATTATAAAATACCTCAAAATTTTGCTCACCACTACTTAAATTATTAAGGATAACATACCCGTTTTTGATAGGTACATATTCTTCAGAATCATTTAATCTGTAAAAGAGATCGGGGCGGTTGTATCCAAAATAATTACTTATTAAATGCAGCTCTAAAGACTGATTATGTTTTATTTTAGGATCATTCTTAATGAGTACACCCTGATTAAAAGCTTCCATATATACTTTTGCTTCTTCCTTTTTGTTATTTACACTGCTGTAAGACAAAAAGCCGTCATCAAGGTTAATCAGCAAATTTTCATGATCTTTAAAAACCCTTGTATCTTCCATTATCAGCCTCCCCTGATAATATTTTTCCGGGATGAGTTTCCACTGAAAGCCATCACCTGATCGCTTTATAATGTAAAGCTGGCCATTTTTTATCACTATAAAGCTCTGGTCATCTACCGTAATAATATCTGAAATATTCCTGAAAGAAGTATTAAAAATATGGTTTGTTTCCAGTTTCCCTGATATATTGTTATAAGTGTACCAGGTATTATCTATAAAAAACAGTATTTCATCCCGAAATTTGAAAATCTTAACACCATAATCATTTGCAATACCATTTTCCTGAGATATATTTTCACGGCGGGTAACATTGAAATTATTGTCATAAGAAATTCTGTAGAGTCCACGGTAATTATCTGCAGCCCATAATTCATTGGGCTTGTTTTGTGCTATATTTTTAAATGGTTTGTTTATACTGTCTAAAGACTTATAATCGCTTAGGTTATTAAGATTTTTATAGACCGATATACCCGCATAATTTGCCTGAAAATATGCATTATCATATCTGCTCTTTATAAATCGCCAGCCTCCGTTAATGGGACTTACTTTACTAAAGCTGTTTCCATTGTAAACAAAGGTACCATCGTTATGGCCAATAATATATTCTGCTCCGTTTTTATATATATCCCAAACCTGGCCCTGAGAATTTGGCACAGCAGATAGTGATTTATCCTGATATTTAAAAACACCGTGATTGGTAGCGAATAAATAACCATTATCCAGAGTAGAAAGTGCATATACCGATCCAAGAATACCAGAACTGTCAAAAAAAACAGAAACAGGGGAATTTACCTCTATATGCGATATACCATTGTCCAGCCCAAGCCACAGGTCGTTTTCCTTGTCAAGAGCTAATGAAAGAACAGCGTTGTTTTTTAAAGTATTCTGTCTGTTTATATTTTTATAAGTACCGGAACTAACCTCAACAATAAAAAGCCCCTGAAGCGCACTGCCTACTGCAAGTGTATTGGTATCAACAAACTTTGAACAGAGGATAACATTTTCCTTAAGAATATTATTAAGCGGTATACTCCACGGCAAAATATTTTTTTCATCCCCCCTGTATATACCATTGTTTTTAGTAAAAATGTAAAACTGGCCATCTATCATCTCAATACCATGAATAACATTGTTTTCCAGTTGGCTCCAGGCTTCTATTTTTTCAAATGTTTTTCCTTTAAGCTTATATATACCGTTTCTTACCGTTGCTGCATAAACCGTATCATTTAAAAAATAACAATAAGACACCAGGGAAGGAAAAGTAAGTTTTTCTACAGTTTTGCCATCATAAACATAAAGAGCATTGAATGACTGAAAATAAATATTATCCTGGTAGCCGAATATCTTCCAGATTTCTTCATTATCTGCAGCACCGGTAAAGATATTTACAGCTTTTGAAACAGAATAGTATTTCATAATACCTTTTACCCTCTTCCAATATCCAAATTCACGATACGAACCACAATAAATCCTGTCTTCTTTAGCATAAACAGAGCGAATGATGGTTTTGTTGGGTAAAAAGTATTTTTCCCACTTTACACCGTTATACCGCAAAAGATAATGGTTATTGGCAAAATAGAGAGCATTATCATTTCCCTGTGTTACACTCCATACCTGATTATCTCCTGTATAATCTGATTTGGTAAAGTTTTCTACAAACGGAAGTAGATCCTGAGCTTTTAACCCGGAATAGAAAAGAAGATGCAGTAAACAGCAGAATACGATTTTTTTTACTCTCATTTAGTAGAAGCTTTGTCTTCTCAAATTTAAGAAAGTAATTGTATTATAAAAAAAGCCCCAACTAATTGTGGGGCACTTCGTTATTTTCGCTTATGTAATCTTCAAGATATTTAAATCGTTCTGTAAGGCTGCCTTTATGTGTTATAAGCGCCCTGTTCAATATTCCGTCTTTATCATTATTAAAGAATGCCGGAATTACATATTTAAGGAACATTTCGCCAAAGCCTTCACTGGCGTCCTTTGGCAGTTCACACGGAAGATTGTCTACAGCCATTACAACTATAGCAGAAGGATGATGCATATCAACTTCCCTACCCTCAACAGGATGATAACCATAAAAAGGGTTAGCTATGGTGGATGAACGTATAGTACTTGCTATAGGCCCCTCAACATCACATGAAATATCTGCAACAATCTTTATCCTGTTGTTTTTTGATGCAAGCATTTCACATGTTACAATTACCGGGGAACCATTTGCATAAAAGTGTCCGGCAATAAAAATATCCGAAACATTTGCAAATTTCTGAAAATCAGATTCATATTTATCAGGATTTACATAAAAATCCTGTTTTTCAGATGGCTTACCATCTTTTCTCCTGTAATAGTCTGTTACATCAAGTTGCACATATACCGGGTGCGCATAATTTTTAGAAAGAAAATCCTGAGCACTTACCTCTTTAATTTTCATGGCATCGAGCATTTCTTTAGCTCCCATACCAACTTTACCTTTACCTGTAAGTACAATCTTTACAGGCGGCAATATATTTCTTTTAAGTTTATTGATAAGTGCAGCCTTATCAGGTAACGCTTCTGCTTTAGGTAAATCAAAAAGCTCGTATTTTAAACCAAATGCCCTAAAACAATTATAGGCACCTACATTTCCTGCATATCTGCCAAACCCTATAAGACGTTTTCCATTAGCATCGGTAACTGTTTCATGATCATACAGGTCTATATGTTTATTAATAATAGCCTGAAGCATTTTCTTATTGTGAGGCTGCTTTTTAATAGTATGCGAGAAGAAAAAATATTTTTTACCCGGAATCAATGCATCAATAGGCACTTCCTTAACTCCCAACAGTATATCGCAGTCTGAAAGATCATTATTCACTTCAAAATCCAGAGCTGTATATTCCTCATCCTTAAAAACACGTACATCAGACGGTTCAACCTTAATTTCTGCCTGCGGGAATAATTGTTGTAACTCAGCAAGTTTTTGAGGTGAGAATACTACTCTTCTGTCTGGCGGTGATTTTCTTTCCTTTATAATTCCGAACTTCATTGAAAAACTTGAATTTATGGCGTGACCTATGTTACTATAATCCTAACGAAAACGTTATTTTTAAAATAATATAACTTTACATTAAAAAGTGTGCTCAAATATAACACAATTTATATGCAGTAACAACCAATCAATAAAAATAAATTTGTTAGTTTTGCATAACAAACTCTGGTATACTTTTTGAAATATATCAGGAAACTTACTTGGGGTCGACTGGTTTTGACAGCAGGCCGAATTGAACAGTAAGCACGCCGAGAAGGAGACGATTCTCGTTAATCCCAAGTCTCAACTTTTTTAAACGGCGAAAATAACTACGCTCTTGCTGCTTAATCTGAATTCATAGTAAGATTTTAAGCCTCGTTCCTACAAGGTAGGAAGGCAGGATTCTCCTGAAAAGCCCTGGTTTATGGCGTTTCGTTTAGGGGAACCGTAAAAATAGACCTGGAGGCCTTTTTGCTTCGCGGAGGCCTTGAGATTTTAGAAGCTAAGTAGTGTGTGGCAGTTTCCGGCCTTGCACACTATCGAAAAACTAAGCGGAAACTAAGCGTGTAGAAAGCTCTTTGCTTCCCTGTTTGGACCCGGGTTCGATTCCCGGCGATTCCACAGAGACGGTTGAAACAGACTTTTCAAAGTTTGCAAAAACAACCAAAATCTTCTGAAAAGCCTTTAAAACCTGCAAATTTTACGATTTGCAGGTTTTTTTTATTTCCCCTGCAAAAAGCAAATTTTTCAAAAATGCCCAAAGTTTCTGTGGCAATTCTATGGCAATCTCTGCCACAGGATAAACTGCCACAAATTTGCCACAAAACCATAGCTAACTACCTTATTTACAACCGGTAAACAAGGTTAACGACTTGACAGGAGAGCGACATAATTCTATATTTATTAATGTTTAAAATGTAAGTTATGTTAGAGACAAGTTTCGGATTGAGCTTCTTTTTGAAGTCATCACAAAAGAAATCAAACATCAGGTTTATCTACCTGAGGGTAACAGTTGACGGTATTCCTAAAGAGACATCCACCAAAAGGAAATGGGATGCAGGTCGTTGGGATGTAAAATCGGAGCGGGCTGCCGGCAATAAGGAAGATGCCAGGACACTTAATCATTTCCTGGACACTATGGAAATGAAGATAAACAAGTACAGGACAGACCTTATCTACACCGAAAAAACAATTACGGCACAACGCATAATTGATTTCGTATTAGGAAGGGTTATGTCCAGAGCCATGCTTCTCGAAGAATTTAAAAAGCATAATGACGAAATGCTGGCGCTAGTGGGTAAGGATTATGCACCCGCTACCTACAAGCGTTATGAGACAGCCCGTTCCCATGTAACTGAATTTGTACAATATAAATATCACAGTGAGGATATAGAGCTGAGGGACCTGGATTATGAATTTATAAGCAGCTACGAGCTTTACCTGAAAACGGTAAGGAACTGTGTCAATAATTCAGCGCTAAAATATATCGCCTGCTTAAAAAAGGTAATCAATAGGGCTATAGACAAGAACCTCATAACCCAGGACCCGTTCAGGGCATTTAAAAGGAAAATGACCAAAACCAATAAAAAGCCACTGACTGCTCGGGAGCTGCGGCTGATAGAACAACAGGAATTCAAGACAAAGCGGCTCGAGGTTGTCCGGGATATTTTTATTTTCCAGTGCTATACGGGACTGGCATATATCGATACCTACCACTTAAAGAAGGATGATATCAGGTTAGGTATAGATGGTGAGCAGTGGATAATGACCGAGCGGCAAAAGACCGGTTCGGTAACGAATGTCCCACTGCTGCCTAAAGCGATCGAAATTATAGACAAATACAAAAACCATCCCTTATGTATTGCAAGGGGGGTGGTGTTACCGGTAGCCTCTAACCAGAAAATGAATGCATACCTAAAGGAGATAGCAGATTTGTGCGGCCTGGATTGCGAACTTAATACGCACAAGGCAAGGCGCACATTCGGAAGTACTGTTACCTTAAATAACGACGTACCTATATATGTGGTGAAAGAGATGCTGGGTCACCATTCGATACGGCAGACAGAATCTTACGCCATTACCACCGAGCAAACCATCGGCAGGGAAATGCAGGGGCTCAAAAGCCGTTTAGGCAGTACTCCGCCGGTAATCCCCACGGAAGGACTTGAAATGATCTCAAAGCTGGAAGAGGAATTGCGCAATTTAAAAAAGAAATTTGGTATAACTTAAATGAGAAGGTTGCTCCTGATGCATCTGAAGAACCTACATTCTGTACTCTTTTACAATCCTATGTGAACAAGTATTGACTTAGATAATTATTCTAAAAGTTGGGCTTCCAACATAAAGAGTGCCTATTGTAGTTTAGAAGTTCCATGGATGCAAGAAAAGCTAATGCAGGAAGTTGTTATACAAGAGTATTAATACGGATACTTGCTTTTATATGGCCGAGCGTCCGTATTTTTGCTACTGCAATCCCCTTTTCTGATAAATCTTGTTCTCATTCACCTGCACTATGCTATCTGGTGCTAAACCTTGCCTGATATAAGCAATAGTTGAGTATTCATCTAAAACTATATAATACCACTGTCCGAAAATTAAATTGTCCGGATTCACTTTTTTACATCACAGTGTCTCGCCCCTTAAAAGGTGAAACATATTGTCACTATTAACCCTGAGTATATTCTTGAAAACTGGTAAAGTTGCGTGTATTGGACTCAAAGTAGAAATCATTTTTCCCCTATAGACGAAAGCGGGCTGCCCTGTAAGCCCCCGCCCCTTGTCCGTTAAGGAAGCGTAGGGACTGTCAAAGGCATTGGACACAAGAAAAACAGCTGTCAAAGCGTTCCTGAAACTCAAAGCGTTGCTACGTTTCAATGTGCTGCACATTAACCCTGCCGAAAATGGCAGCGTAATTTGGTACACTAAGCCACAAGCACACAAGCTGCATTTTACCGACAACCTCGGTTTGCCTCCGCAGGAAATGCCCCTGCCCGTCCTTGTTTGGGCTGCCGATAAAAAGCAGGCTGTTTGTCTTTGCACTTAAAGGCAAAGAAAAGCCCGCGCCTGAACACGCCCCTGTTTAATGCACCGTTCCCCAAAACTGACAGAATTTGAATATCATGTTGACTCTCAACAGTTGTTGAATAATATAATTGTATTGAATCTTTAGTGAACCGCATTTTTATATTAGCGGCTATTTAGAAGAGAATAACGATTTATACATTGATACTATGAGAAAAGTATCTGAATCGAAAGATTGGGAATCTTGGTGTAAATTTTTCTTAATAGCAACTGAAAAACAAGCTATTAGAAATCTAGAGATTGCCGAAAGTATCCAAAAACTCTATGATAAAATGAAAGAAGTTTTTTCAGAGATTCTTGCTTCTAAATGGAGTGTAAATACTTTAGATTTTGTATTCACAACACCAGTGTTTAGAAATAATAAATTCACATCTAACAGTGGTATACCTGCACCTACAGCTGCTAAGTTTACCAAGAGACTTGTTGAGCAGGGATTGCTAATGACTAAAGAACCTGCAGCTGGAAGAAGACCAGCTCTTTATTCTTTTGAACCATTAATGGAGCTAGTACGTGTATAACTAGGAAGGATGAAATTGGAGATCACTGCTCTTTAGGTTTTGAGCTTAAAATGAC
>CAMPIZ010000036.1 GCA_946886675.1 uncultured Flavobacterium sp. | reverse complement strand
TAGAGCTCCAGCCTTCCAAGCTGGTTGTCGCGAGTTCGAGCCTCGTCTTCCGCTCCAAAATAAAAACCGGACTCTTAGAGCCCGGTTTTTTTGTTTATAGGGTTATAAAAAAACGAAAAAGAGCAACCTGAATGGCTGCTCTTTTTATTTTAACCATGACAGGTCGCTATCTGTTTCGATTTCTTCGGGTTCTGTATTTTGCCTGAAAAGGCGTGCTTTCAAATCTCCTCTAAGAGTTATGGAGTCGCCGTTTACCTCAAGCCAGCTGCCTTCGCGAAGGCCAAGTACAGGCTGCGGATTAAACTGGTGGAATTCCCTGATGCGGGTTTCACGAGTTTCGCCCATGTGCGTAGAGCCTTCAACAGGATCCAGGTAATGAGGATTAATATTAAAAGGTACTAATGCAAGGGTGTCAAATCCTGGCGGATATATTATAGGCATGTCGTTAGTAGTCTCCATTGTAAGTCCGCAAATGTTACTGCCGGCGCTGGTGCCCAGGTATGGTGTGCCATTTTCCACGACAGATTTGAGCACATTCATAACTTTATTCTGGTATAGCTGGGTAACCAGTAAAAATGTATTGCCTCCACCTGTAAAAATTGCCTCTGCTTTTTGGAGTGCCTCTACAGGGTTCTCAAACTCATGAATGCCCTTTACACTCATGCCAATGGTGCTGAAAACTTCAGCAGCTTTTTTTGTATAATCATTGTGGCTTATGCCTCCTGGCCGTGCATAAGGTATAAACAATAGAGATTTACAGTTTTTAAAATGCTCTTTTAATACCGGCAGTATATACTCAAGATAATTACCCCCATGTAAAGTTGAGGTGCTTGCAATAATTATTTTTTTCATCCGTTTATTTGTAATAATGTAAGAAAGGGTAAAGTTACAAAGTTTTTAATGCCTGCCTATTTTACAAGCTGCCACCTATTACTATATATCTTGAAAAATCTGTTTTTCCTGTTTGCATTGTTATATTTTGCCCAGCCTGCTTTCTGTCAGCAAGACCGTAAGCTGCTTAATGGCAAAATAAAGTCTGCCGCTGAAAACCTGGAAGGGATTTATGTGAATAATAAGACAGCAAACACAAGTGTGGCAACATCATATGGCGGATATTTTACAATAAATGCAGAGGTAAACGATACACTGGTTTTTTCTTCGGTTAATTTTACAGATAAACAACATATTGTTACCGCACAAGATTTTAGCACCGACCTTATCTTTATAGAGATGCAGTTGCTGGTAACAGAGCTTGACGAAGTAGTTATAGAAGAATATCGTGATATTAATTCTGAATCACTGGGGCTTGTGCCCAAAGACCAGAAACAATATACCCACGCCGAGAAAAAACTGTTTGCTTCACAAAATGGTGTAGACGGTATAATTAATGCTATAACAGGACGTACAAAAGATATGAAAAGAGCGGTTGAGATTGAAGGATTACGCTCTCTTATGGCACAAATAAATTATATCTATACGGATGAAGAAATAACAGAGAATTTTAAAATACCTGAAGAATATGTAGATGGTTTTATTTTTTATGCAGCAGAAGATAAAGCGTTTGCTGCAGCCATAAAAAATAATAATAATGATTTCGCAAAATTTTTAATGGCAGGGCTGGCCGTTAAGTACCTTAAAATAATAAACGAGGATGAGGAAACTGTTATTACTCCCGGACAGGAATAGTTTTTTGCTGTTTTTTATTCTGGCAGCTGTAAACTGTTTTTCTCAGCAGGATATTAAGGGGCGTGTTGTAGCTTCAGGTATACCGCTTCCCTGGCGTGGGGTGGTTAATATAAATTCGGGTGCAGAAACCAAAACCGACAGCCTTGGTAATTTTACAATAAAAGCAGCTGTGTCTGATACGCTTTCGATAGAAACAGCTAATGTTTATTCCGGCCGTATTATAATAAATGAAAAAGATTTTACAAGACTTCTTGTAATTGACCTGGGGGCATATGAGCTGGAAGAGGTTGTAATTGATAACACTCTTTCAGCTGAAGAATTGGGTCTTGTGCCTAAAGGCCAGAGACAATACACCCCTGCCGAAAAGAAACTGCAGACAGCCGGAGAGATAAAATCCGTTATGGATGTAGTGGGTATTCTTACCGGCGGAAAATCTTTTGATGCGGTTATAAATGCTGTTACCGGAAAAACAAAACGCTTAAAAAAAGAGCTTAAGACTGAAAAGAAGGAAAAGCTTATAGAAAATGCAGTTACCATTTATACAAAAGAAGAAATTATAAATACACTCAAAATACCCGAGGAATATGTGCAGGGGTACCTGTTCTTTATAGCAGAGGATGAATCGCTGGCTTTGGCAATTAATGAAAAGAATGATGAAAAAGCAAAATTTATAATGAGTGGCCTGGCTGTAAAATATATCGAAATTATATCAGAACAATAATAAATTGCTAAGATTAGTTAACGCCTTAGAAATTAAGGAAGGAATTTCTTATCTTTAAGAGAACAAAATATTTTAAGCCATGAAAAAGTTCCTGCTCTTATTATTAATGATTATTCCGTTAGCATCTTTTAGCCAGGAAGCAAGAAAACTTTTAACGGGACAGGTTATTGCAGATTCTATAGAGGTAGGAAATATAACAGTGCTTAATAAGAGCTCCAATATTAAAGCCATAACAAACGACGAAGGCTTGTTTACCCTGTATGCACGCCCAAAGGATACGCTTTATTTTTCCAGTATTACATTTCGTCCTGCCATGCTTATACTCAATCAGCAGCATTTTATGGAGAAAAGGCTGTTTATACAGTTGGACGCCAATGTAACTGTACTTGATGAGGTTATTATAACCCCGCTTACAGGAGACCTTGCTAAAGACAGTGAAAAAGTACGCACAATCAGGATGACTTCGGGGCTTGATTCTGAAGAGCTTATAAAAACAGATTTCCCAAGGCCTACCACACCGGTTAATACAGCTATGCCGCAAATGGAAAGCCGGCTTCAGGGAGTGGATTTTGTGAAGGTTTATGATTTGATATTTAAATCGAAAAAGAAGACCGACCTAACAGAGCAATACCTGAAAGGAAGAACTTTTACCGATTTGGTTCAGGAAAAATATACCCATTACTTTTTTACGGAAACACTAAAGATCCCCCATGAAGAAATTGGCCTGTTTCTTAACTACTGTGATAATGGTAATGAAACAGCGGCGCTCCTTGCACCGGATAAAGAGTTTGAACTTACCGAATATCTTGTCAACAAAAGTGTAGAGTACCGTAACAGGGAGAAATAAATAAGTTTTACTACATTTGGAACATGAAGGCTATAATGCGTTTTATGTTCCTTTTTGTTTTGGCTGGTACCATTAGTGGTGCTGCCATGCATGAATATTATGTGGCAGTTTTTAAGATGGAGCATATAGCGGCAAAAAAACAGCTTCAGGTTACAGCACGCATATTTATAGATGATCTTGATGCCGAACTTTCTCAAAAGTATAACAGGCAGTTTTACTTGTGTACTTCAAAAGAGATTAAGGAGACAGATGATTACCTTAAAGAATATTTTGCAGAAAAATTTCAGATAAGTATAAACGGAAAACACAAATCCTTAAAATTTTTAGGGCGCGAAGCAGAAGATAATACACTGATCTGCTATTTTACTACAGAAGCCAAAGGGAAGGTAAATTCACTTACGGTAAAAAACAGTATCCTTTTTGAGACCCAAAGGGATCAGCAAAATATTATAAATGCAAAAATTAAAAGTAACAAAAAGAGCCTTTTGCTTACTAATAGTGAACCTGCGGGAAGCTTACAATTTTAAATCATGAAAAAATCTATTTGTTTTATAGCCATATTGGCTTCATTACAATTATTTGCACAAAATGAGCCTGCTAAAGAAAAGGGCCATACTGACAATAACAGGTTTAGCCAGATGTATGATCTTATGGCTACGCCCAATATGTTTCGTACTGCATCAGGCGCACCGGGTCCTGCTTATTACCAACAGCAGGCCGACTATAAGATTGATGTTGAACTGGATGATAAAAATACAAGACTTTATGGCGCTGAGACCATAACTTATCATAATAATGCTCCGGAGCAGCTGGAATACCTTTGGGTACAGTTGGACCAGAACAGAAGGTCCAGGACGTCGCAAACTCCACTTATAGAAAGCCAGCAAATGAATAAAGCTTACCTGCCGGATAATTTTTCCAGAAACTTTATGGAAGAAGGTTTTGATGGAGGCTTTAATATAGAATATGTAAAAGATGCAAAAGGCAGGCAAATGGATTATGTTATCAATAATACCATGATGCGCATTAACCTGCCGCAACCATTAAAATCGGGAGAAAAGATATCATTTTCTATAAAATGGTGGTATAACATCAATAATTACAGAAAAATTGGCGGACGCTCTGGCTACGAGCATTTTGATAAGGATAACAACAATCTTTATGTAGTAGCCCAGTTTTATCCGCGAATGGCTGTATATAATGATGTGGAAGGCTGGCAAAATATGCAGTTTTGGGGAGCTGGGGAATTCGCACTCCCGTTTGGAAATTTTGAAGTAAATATCACTGTTCCTGCAGATCATATTATGGAGGCTACGGGAGAACTTGCTAACAGGGCTGAAGTTTTTACCGCAGAGCAGCTTAAGCGTTATGAACGTGCCACAAAATCTTTTGATAATCCTGTAGTTGTTGTAACACAGGAAGAGGCAGAACAGGCAGAGAAAAATTTCAGCACTAAAAAGAAAACCTGGAAATTTAAAGCTCAAAATGTAAGGGATTTTGCTTTTTCTACTTCTCGTAAGTTTATTTATGATGCTATGGCTGTACAGCTTTCAGAAAGAACAGCTATGGCTATTTCACTTTATCCTAAAGAAAGTAATCCGTTATGGGGTGACCGTTCTACCCGTACAGTAGCACATACACTAAAGACTTATTCTAAGTATACATTTGATTATCCTTATCCTAAAGCGGTATCTATTTCGGCAGAAGACCAGGGTATGGAGTATCCTATGATTTGCTGGAATTATGGACGTCCTGATGAGAACGGATTTATAAGTGAAAGAATAAAATATGGCATGACCAGTGTAATAATACATGAGGTGGGCCATAATTTCTTCCCAATGATCGTTAATTCTGATGAGCGGCAGTGGACCTGGATGGACGAAGGCTTAAACACTTTCTTACAATATCTTACGGAACAGGAGATGTCAGCCGATTATCCTTCACAAAGAGGGCCGGCTCATAAAATTGTTCCATACATGGATGGGGAACAGCGTTTCTTAGAACCAATAATGACAAACTCAGAATCCATTCATCAGTTTGGTGCCAATGCTTATGCTAAACCTGCAACAGGATTAAATATACTGCGCGAAGTTATTATTGGCAGGGAGTTGTTTGACTATGCGTTTAAAACATATGCCAACCGCTGGAAGTTTAAACATCCAACCCCGGAAGATTTCTTCAGGACTATGGAAGATGCCTCAGCAGTAGATTTAGACTGGTTTTGGAGAGGCTGGTTTTATTCTACTGACTATGTGGATATAGGTATACAGGATGTGAAAGAATATTATGTAACCGAAGAGAAGCCGGAGGATATGAAAGATTATACCGTAAGAAGAGGCAGATTTAATCAGGATGCCGGCCCATTTATCTATATGGTTGCAGAAAAACATAAGAAAATTAAAACGACTGAAGACCTGAAACTGCTTGATGAATATCTTAATGAACATTTTTCTGCGCAGGAGCGGTCAGCGCTAAAACAGCCTCAGTATTTTTATGAGGTAATTTTTAATAAACCGGGAGAAATGCTTATGCCTATATTGGTAGAGCTTACTTTTGAAGACGGCACTGCGGAAAACTATACCTTCCCTGTGCAGATATGGAGAAAAAATAACCAGACCGCTTCGAGGGTTTTTGCTACAGAAAAGCCTGTTAAGAAGATTATGGTTGATCCAAAACTGCAGACTTCTGATGTTGATACATCAAACAATGTATGGCCGCAGGATGAGGTAAAATCAAAGTTTGAGAGTTTTGAAGGAAGGTAATTCGTTAAATTATCACAAAGACACATCTTTACAAGTGCTGGCAACGTAAATATAATTACATTTGTAGTAATAAATTTTAGATTATGTTTGGAATAGGAGGAGGAGAATTTTTCGTTATCATTCTGATAGTGCTGATGCTTTTCGGTTCTGATAAAATTCCGGAAATAGCAAGAACGCTGGGCAAGGGTTTCCAGCAGCTTAAAAATGCAACAAACGATATTAAAGGTGAAATTCACCGTAGCGCCGATGTTGATGGTATAAAGAAAACTTTTACAGATATAGGTACTGATAATATGGCTAAAGATATTAATCAGGAAATTGACAAGGTAAGAGAAGATATAGATGATATGTCCGGCCCTATAAAAAGAATAAGATAGAACTATGATCGAATGGCTTCTGGAACTTGACAGGGAGGTTTTTATTTACCTTAATTCCCTGGGAACTGAAACTTTTGATGGATTTTGGCTTTTTATTACAAAACAGTTTAACTGGATACCAGTTTTTGCCATTATATTATATCTTACCTTTAAAAGGCTGGGGTGGAAGCATGCCGTGCTTATCATTATCCTGATTTCCCTTTTAATTACAATTACAGACCAGACTACAAATTTGTTTAAAAATGGTTTCCAAAGACTGCGGCCGGGTAATGAACCTGAAATTGCAGGTATAATAAGGGCTGTACAACACAGGTTTTCTTTTAGTTTTATATCAGGGCATGCCTCAAACTCTATGGCATGTGCTTTCTTTTTATATCACGTGCTAAAGCCATACCTTAAATATATGGGTTTCATTTTTTTATGGCCTTTAATATTCGCTTACAGCAGGATATATTTAGGGTTGCATTATCCGGGAGATATTTTACTGGGATATATATGGGGAATACTTACAGCTACATTAATGCTGTTGTTGTACCGATACCTGCGTGACAAACTGTTCCCTAAAGAAAAAGAAGAACTAGATCACCCTACTAACAGTGAGCCCATCTCTAATGGGTAAAAGCACGGTTTCTATCCTTGCATCTTCTTTAAGCATTTTATTATATTCAAGAAGTACTTTTGTGCTTTTGTCGTTTGGCTTTACAGGTTCCAGTACTTTACCGCTCCATAAAACATTATCTGATAATATAATACCTCCTTTATTCATAAGCGGTACAACTATATTAAAATAATTTATATAGTTTTCTTTATCGGCATCAATAAACACCAGGTCAAATTTTTTATTAAGTGTGGGTATTATATCCAATGCATTGCCTAAATGCTGAAATATCTGCTTGCCATAGGGAGACATATCAAAGTACTTTCGCTGGAAATCGAAAAGTTCCTCATTATTGTCCAGAGTATCTATAGTACCGTCTTTTTGCAGTCCTTCAGCCATGCATAGTGTGGCATAGCCGGTATAAGTGCCTATTTCAAGTATATGCCTGGGGTTAACAAGTTTTGAAAGCAGGCTTAATACCCTTCCCTGAAAATGCCCGCTAAGCATGCGTGGCTGTAAAATTTTCTGGTGGGTTTCTTTATTCAGGGTTTTAAGCAGTTCTGGTTCATTTGCGCTGTGCAACGCGGCATAATCTTCCAGCTCCTCTGATATAAAATGCATATTTCAATAATTTTTGTTTCAAACAAAATTAAGGTTTAAAAAGCACTTCTCTAAAAAATAAGGAGCATTAAACAATGAACATGCATCATCATCAGGTGTTAAAAAGTTTTTATCTATTGATAGAAAAAATATTATAGCTTATTTTTAGCGGCTAAAACTTTAAAAATGAAAATTAAATTTACATTACTTCTTTTACTTGCTTTTATATACAGCCAGGCTCAGGTTACTAACCAGGGAGCACCGGCAAGCTGGGAAAATGACAACCTGCAGGGTATTGCACCCATTGTTATGCCCGGGTTTGATTTGGCAAAGCTTAAAGATGAAGATAAAATAAACGATACAAAAAAAGACAGGCCTTACCGGTTTGGCTATGAGTTTTTGGTAGATTATAATCTTAAAAACAGCGGTAATTGGGAAACGCTTGAGAATGGCGACAGGCTATGGAGGATACGTTTCTTTTCTGAAGGAGCAAAAACAATGAATTTCCTGTTTAGTGATTTTTACATGCCGGAGGGAGCCTCTTTATACCTTTACAGCAACGACAGGGAAGATTTGCTTGGAGCTTATGATGCCCGCCAAAACAATGAAAACAGGGTTTTAGGTACATGGTTGGTTGAAGGAGAAGATATATGGCTTGAGTATTATGAGCCAAAAGAGCATGAAGGAGAAGGTAAGCTGGAGATATTTAAACTTGTACATGGTTACAGAAGTTCTAATGACTTTTTGAAATCTACTAATGGTATAAATGATTCCGGCAACTGCCATTATGATGTTAACTGTACTATCGGGACGATAGATGGCCTAAAGGATATAAATAAGAAATCAGTAGCTATGATGCTTGTAGGAGGATCAGGTTTTTGTACCGGAGCTCTTATAAACAATACAAGTAATGATGGAACACCATACTTTCTTACGGCAAACCATTGTTATGATAATGATTCTCAATTTTGGGCATTTCGTTTTAACTGGATAAGTGAAAATCCGGTTTGTGCTACAACTGCATCAAGCACAAATTCTTTTAACTATTACCAGACAACAAGTGGGGCTACACATAAGGCTAACAGGTCTCAGAGTGATTTTATTTTAGTAGAGCTTAACCAGGACCTTCCTGTTGAATGGGGGTTGGTTTGGGCAGGCTGGAACAGAGGTACAACTGCACCATCATCTACTTTTGGAATCCATCATCCGTCAGGGGATATAATGAAGGTTTCACGTGATAATAATGCGCCATTTTCTCAAACACTTGAAGGTATAAGTGTATGGATTATTGAAAGTTGGGAAAAAGGTGTTACCGAAGGCGGATCTTCAGGATCACCTCTTTTTGATAACAACGGCAGGATTATAGGACAGCTTTTAGGAGGAGGTTCAGCATGTAATGGAACATCGGGTAACGGGCAGTTTGATGCATACGGACGTTTTGATGTTTCCTGGGCAGGGGGTTTTAGTTCCTCTTCAAGACTGAAAGACTGGCTGGATCCAAACGACTCCGGAGTTTTGACACTTGATTATTATATGCCTACGCTGGGTGTAGAGGAAATTGAAATTAAGAATAAAATAAACGTGTATCCTAATCCATCTAACGGAGTATTTACGGTGTCGTTTGATAATGCTTCTTCACTACAATATGAGGTATACAATGTTCTTGGGCAAAATGTGATGAAAGGAGAGCTTACTTCGTCTGATAATACAGTAAACCTTACTGAGAGCCCTAATGGTATTTATATCCTAAGGCTTACAGATGCGGCTAATAACACTACTGCAACTCACAGGCTTGTAAAAGAATAAGTTAGGCAGAAACAAAATTTGCCAAATACTTAGTACCTTTGCGCCATGCAAACGGAGAAGAAAGATATAAGGGCGCTTACAAAAGAACAGCTTCGCGATTTTTTTGTAGCAAATGGTGATAAGGCATTCAGGGGGAACCAGGTATATGAATGGCTATGGAGTAAACGTGCTCATAGTTTTGATGATATGACCAATGTGGCAAAATCTACCAGGCAGATGCTTGAGGATAATTTTGTGATTAACCACATAAGGGTAGACCAAATGCAAAAAAGTAGTGATGGTACAGTAAAAAATGCCGTGCGTTTGCATGATGGCCTTGTAGTAGAATCGGTACTTATACCTACATCATCACGAACTACCGCCTGTGTATCCAGCCAGGTGGGTTGCAGCCTTGACTGTAATTTTTGTGCTACAGCCAGGTTAAAGCGCATGCGAAACCTGAATCCTGATGAAATATATGATCAGGTTGCCGCGATAGATAATGAAAGCAGGCTTTATTTTGACAGGCCATTATCTAATATTGTGTTTATGGGTATGGGAGAACCGCTCATGAATTATAACAATGTCCTTAAAGCCATAGATAAAATAACTTCTCCTGAAGGGCTTGGCATGTCGCCTAAAAGGATAACCGTATCAACTTCGGGAGTTCCTAAAATGATAAAGAAGCTTGCAGATGACGGCGTTAAGTTTAAGCTTGCTGTATCGTTGCACAGCGCTGTAGATGAGGTAAGATCTAAGATTATGCCATTTAGCGAGAACTTTCCGCTAAAGGAACTGCGTGAATCGCTTGAGTATTGGTACAGCAAAACCAAAAGCCGTATAACTTATGAGTATGTAGTATGGAGAGGGATAAATGACTCTAAAAGGGATATTGACGCCCTGGTAAAATTCTGCAAATATGTGCCCAGTAAAGTAAACCTTATTGAATATAACCCAATTGATGACGGGGAGTTTCAGCAAGCAGACCCCGAAGTAATTGATAATTATATAGCTGCACTGGAAAGAAACAATATAGTTGCAAAAGTTAGACGCAGCCGTGGTAAAGATATAGATGCTGCATGTGGGCAGCTGGCCAATAAAAACGAAGCCGCAGGTGTGTAACC
>CAMPIZ010000035.1 GCA_946886675.1 uncultured Flavobacterium sp. | reverse complement strand
CTAATATCTTAAATCTTATATCTAAAATTAAAATTCAGCATTTTGCGGAGTCCTTGGGAAAGGAATCACGTCACGAATGTTGCTCATACCCGTTACAAACAGTACAAGACGCTCAAACCCAAGTCCGAAACCACTGTGTACCGCAGTACCAAAGCGTCGGGTATCAAGGTACCACCATAGTTCTTTTTCATCAATTCCAAGTTCGGCTATCTTTCCTTGAAGCACATCAAGACGTTCTTCCCTTTGTGAACCACCTACAATTTCCCCAATACCCGGGAACAGGATGTCCATAGCACGTACGGTTTTGTTGTCGTCATTTAGGCGCATGTAGAATGCCTTAATCTTGGCAGGGTAATCAAATAATATTACCGGCGACTTAAAGTGCTTTTCTACAAGGTAGCGTTCATGCTCACTCTGCAGGTCGGCGCCCCATTCTTCAATAATATAGTTGAACTTTTTGTTCTTATTAGGTTTTGAGTTTTTAAGAATATCAATAGCCTCTGTATAACTTACACGCTTAAAGTTATTCTCCAGCACAAACTGAAGTTTTTCCAGTAGCCCCATTTCGCTTCGCTCATTTTGCGGCTTTTGCTTCTCTTCATTTGCAAGGCGTTCGTCAAGGAATTTAAGGTCGTCCTCACATTTTTCCATGGCATATTTTATTACATACTGTATAAAATCTTCTGCAAGGTCCATGTTAGCATCAAGGTCGTTAAATGCAACTTCCGGCTCTACCATCCAGAACTCAGCAAGGTGCCTTGACGTATTTGAATTTTCTGCGCGGAAAGTTGGGCCAAAAGTGTATACCTGCCCTAAAGACATGGCAAAGGTTTCCGCCTCAAGCTGGCCTGATACAGTAAGGTTAGTTTCTTTACCAAAAAAGTCTTCTTTGTAGTTTACCTTACCGTCTTCTGTACGTGGTGTATTATCAAAAGGCAAAGCGGTTACCTTAAACATTTCTCCTGCGCCTTCGGCATCACTGCCTGTTATAATAGGGGTGTTTACATACACAAAATCCCTTTCCTGAAAATACTGGTGAATGGCAAAAGAAAGTACCGAACGCACTCTCATGATCGCGCCAAAAACATTGGTACGTGTTCTAAGGTGCGCATTTTCCCTTAAAAATTCCAGTGAATGCCTTTTAGGCTGTATAGGGAATTTTTCCGGATCGCTGTCTCCCAGTACTTCAATCTGAGAAACTTTTATCTCGTATGCCTGGCCTTTGCCCTGGCTTTCCACCAGGCTTCCTTTTATGGCTACTGCCGCGCCTGTGGTTATACGCTTAAGGGTTTCTTCGGGCGTGTTCTCAAAATCAACAACGCACTGTATATTATGTATTACCGAACCGTCGTTCAGCGCTATAAACTGATTATTCCTAAAAGTCCTTACCCATCCCTTTACTGATACTTCATCAATCGTGTTGGTACTGCTCAACAGGTCTTTAACTTTTGTGTGCTTCATTTTACTTAAATTAATAGTTGTAAACCGTATTTTGTGTTGTTACAAAATGCAAATGCCTGCAAATGTACTAAAAACCATAAAAATGTTTAAATATTAAAACCATAATTTGGAAAACTTTACCTTGTCTTAAAGTGGTATCTTTACCGCACTTAAATTACACTGTCATGAACTGGATTTTAATTATAATAGCAGGCCTTTTTGAGGTGGGCTTTGCTTCCTGCCTGGGTAAGGCAAAAGAGACCACAGGTATTGTTTCAACCTACTGGATGGCCGGCTTTTTTGTATGTTTAAGTATTAGTATGTTCCTGTTGTATAAAGCTACCCAAACACTGCCTATAGGTACTGCCTATGCTGTGTGGACAGGTGTGGGCGCGGTAGGAACCGTGCTTATGGGGATTTTTGTTTTTAAAGAGCCTGCCGATTTTTGGAGGATGTTCTTTATTATTACACTAATAGCTTCCATTATTGGGCTAAAAGTGGTTTCACACTAAAACAGGTTAAGTACAAACGACAGCTTAATGGATATATTCCTGTCAAATTCAGGCAGGTGGTATGGGCCATATCGGTAAAACATGGTTAGCCCCAGTCCTTTAAATATCTCATTGAGCTCCACACCACTTTCATAATATCCTTTTTCCAGCGTGTTAAACGGAAGTCCAAGATGTTTTTCAGGATTCTCCAGATTACCCCACACCGCCCTTGTAACTATTACAGGGGTAAGATTAATTTTCCAGAAAAGGTTTTGCCTTCTTAGGGCATGCTTTGCCTGAAACATGGCATACTGGCTGGAAAAGAATTCGTTAAAGTACATGGTTTCAAAACTGTTTTTACCTGCAAAGGTTATACGGGCAATAACACCATCTTTATCAAGATTGTTTGGTGAGGTACTATATAGGTGGGTTATAGGGATATCGCCAACAGCGAGTCCTGTTTGTACCATTAAGGAGGTTTTTTGTCCGTTAATGTATTTTTTCTCATACTCTGTCCTGAAATCCAGTTTGCTGAAGTTAAAGTCACCATCCCATGCTCCCTTAATAGCCTGTGTAAACTGGAAAGCAAACTTAGGGAAACGTTTTTCAACTTCTATGCGGCCTTCTGGTGTCTGCATAAAATCGCTGAAAGGGTTCCATTGAACCGTGCCGGTTATTGTAGTGAGTTTAAAAATGGTGTATGCTTCACCATTGGTATCGTATGCATAATTAAATTTAGGCTCTATACGGCTTTGGGTAAAGGCCCATCTGCTTTCGGTTTTTGGTATCAACTTGGTTTCAAGATATCCCTGCCAGCTTTTGTAATTATAAAAAGTAGATATGTTAATAGGGCGGGGGTCATATATTTTAAATGGCCTTTTGTCGGTCGCAAAGTTTGTGCTCGCAATTTCCTGTACATCATCCGTATAGGAAGCACCTATCCATGAATCGGAAAATTTGCCTGCCCGTACGGCTCCTCCCAGATTGTATTTAAAATTACCATCTTTAGTACCATATGCTATATATGTCCCTATGCGAAAGGTTTCTGCAAATCCGGCATTAGTAACTCCTCCTACGCCAAGCCTGAAACCTTCATAGTTATTATAGCGTACAAACTTCCTAAGGTCAAAATCAAAAAAGCCAACAGGCAGGTATCCTGTTATAACACGTTTGCCCAGCCTTACCAGCTGTTCAATTTTTTCGGTAGCAATAATGCTGTCCAGGGCAGGATATGTTTTTACGCTCCTTTCATCCAGGGTGTCAGTTCGAAAACGTTTCCAGTATTCCTCGGGTCTTGATATAGCTTCTTCACTTACATCTATAGCTATGGCCGGATGCTTTATAGTGAGTGGAATATTAAATTCTTTCTCAAAACTTGAAGACTCTGACAGCACATATATAAAATCTGAAGGTTCTTTTTCCCTGTTTGCGTTGTTGCTGTTTACAGCATCAAATTTTATGGTTTCACCCAGTATATTAATGTCCTGCTTGTTATTGCCTTTAACTATTTTAAGTGTTTTTTTGTCGGGAAACCATAGGTCGTGGCCCTTTTCATATTTAAAATAATGCGTTGAGGTAATATCCAGTACATTTTTTACCCGGAAAATAGCTTTTGAGACTCCATAATTAGCTTTGTCTATATAAAGCACTCCATCCATCCGCTTTTTTTTGTGCTGCTTTTTTGGAGTAAAATAAACCATGTAGGCCTTTCGGTTGTCTATAGAAACCGTATCGAGTATCTTATAACGGTATTCAGAGAAGGCATCATTGGCAAGCGGGCCTGCATATTTTGTTTCTATAAGGTCTATATCATCATATACAGAATATGATTGCAGATTGAGGCCGATAAATTCGTATAGTGGTTGTTTAAATCCGGCCATGCGGGTAGCCAACACATTTTCTTTAAGGCCTTCTTCTTTAGTGTAATTGTATTCCGATACTTTTTCAGTCTGGTACAGGTGCTGCCTTTCTATCAGTTTTTTAAATTTAAAATTAGCTGAATCTATTTCTTTTAGCCTACGCCCTGCTTTTTCGTATACATATATAGAGTCCAGCTTCCCGCTTATGGAATCGGGATGAGCAGTAATAATAAGCCTGTTATAGGTTTTATACCTAAAGCTGTTAAGCCTTCTTCGCGGATCGTTGCTCTGCTTGCGGTTTATAGCCTGGCGCATGATTGCGTTTGCAGGGTTACTATTGTTTATTACCACTTCCTTTAAAATCTCATTTGCTTGTATGAGTAATACAGTATAAAAGTTTTTAGTTTTATTTACTGTTACATTTTGCGGATTATAGCCTGTATAGCTAACAGTAAAATAAGAAAGCGGTTTGTTTGTTTCTATAACGAATTTTCCGTCGAGGTCGCCTACAATGGTGCCTTCTTGTGTAATAATAGTGGCAAAGGGAAGGGGAGAGCCGGTAGTACCGTCTTTAACAACCCCTGTTATGGTAAACTGGGCGTAGACAGCCGTGCCAAAAAACAATAGCAGCAAAGTAAGGACTCTCATATGGGTTTTATATGGTAAACGGGCTAAGTGTAAATTTGTTACGGCAAAGATAGGGCATATATAAAAAAATCCGCTTTGCAGCGGATTTTAATTATACTTTCATGATTTCGGCTTCTTTGTGAACCAGTAAATCATCAATTTTTTTAATAAAACTGTTTGTCAGTTCCTGTACATCGTCCTCAGCTTTTTTACAAACATCTTCAGAAACGCCTTCTTTTTCCAGTTTCTTTATTTCAGTATTGGCATCCTTACGGGCATTCCTTACGCTTATTTTTGCATCTTCGGCTTCCGCTTTTGCCTGCTTTACAAGATCTTTTCTTCTTTCTTCCGTTAATGGCGGAACATTTATAATTATAGAATCGCCATTGTTCATTGGGTTAAAGCCAAGATTAGCAATCATAATAGCCTTTTCAATAGGCTGTAGCATACCTTTTTCCCAAGGTGTAATAGTTAAGGTTCTTGCATCCGGAGTGTTCACATTTGCCACCTGCGAAAGTGGTGTCTGCGATCCATAGTAATCTACTTTAACACTGCCAAGCATTGCAGGGCTTGCCTTACCGGCACGTATATTAAGAAATTCTCTTTCAAGGTGTTCCACAGATCCGCTCATGGACTCCTGAGTACTATCTAAAATAAAATCGATTTCTTCCATAATACTGTTTCTTTTAGCTTTTTTAATTAAACGCTTACTGTAGTACCTACCGGTGCGCCTTCACAAACTTTAACAAGGTTTCCTGCCTTGTTCATATCAAATACTATAATTGGCAGTTCGTTTTCCTGGCTAAGTGTAAATGCGGTGGTATCCATTACATTAAGCCCTTTTTTAAGTACATCCTCAAAAGTAAGGTTGTCATATTTTGTAGCGGTAGCATCTTTTTCTGGGTCGGCGGTATAAATACCGTCTACACGTGTACCTTTAAGTATAACATCGGCATTAACTTCAACACCTCTTAAAACGGCTGCTGTATCTGTAGTAAAGTATGGATTACCTGTTCCGGCTCCAAATATTACTATCCTGCCTTTTTCAAGATGGCGCACAGCCCTCCTTTTAATATAAGGTTCGGCTATTGCTTCAATTTTAAGGGCAGTCTGCAGTCTTGTCTGCATACCTGCATCTTCAAGGGCTCCCTGGAGCGCCATTCCGTTTATAACAGTAGCAAGCATGCCCATATAGTCTCCCTGTACCCTGTCCATACCGTTACTGGCTCCGGCTACACCTCTAAAAATGTTTCCCCCGCCTATTACTATGGCGATCTCAACACCTTTATCATGTATTTCTTTAATTTCCTGGGCATATTCGGCCAGCCTTTTTGGGTCTATGCCGTACTGCCTGTCGCCCATAAGGGCTTCGCCACTTAGCTTTAACAGTATTCTTTTGTATTTCATAGGGTATAAATTGACTGGTGCAAATATAGTAATTATTGTTTTCCTGTAAACACAATTTTTAAGTCACGGCAGGCGTTTTCAGCTTCTTCATCATATAATCAGTTCTTTATAAGATTTTTTTGCAGCCTCATATCCAATGATGAAAATTTCTTCCATTTTTTGCTTATTGGTTTCAAAGGTACTGTATAGTGCCAGCTCGTCCGGACTTATTACCCAGTCGCAAAGTGTGAATTTCTGCATATTGCTGTTTGCCGATAGAAGATCGTAGGCGCGGGTAGTTACCGCTTTTATGGATCTAAGGTCTTCCAGCCCTATCTTTTGGATTGGACTTACATATATACCAATAAGTGTATCACACCTGCCTTGTAATATATCGGTTGGAAAGTGATTGATGATTCCGCCGTCGCTGTATATTTTTCCGTTAATCTCATAGGGAGATATAATGCCTGGGAACGCTGATGAGGCCAGTACGGCATCGGCAATTTTTGTTTCCGGGCCAAATATTTTGAGTTTTCCCGAAACCAGGTCGGTTGCGGTAAGGTGCATCCTGCACTCCAGTTCGCCTATAACTGCATCGCCAAATACCGCATGAAAATACATTTTGAAGGCTTCAGAATCTATAAATCCTGCCTTTCGGAAAGTGAAATGTTTCCAGTGAAAAAAGTAAATAGATTTAAAAAAATCGAGTATTTCTTCCGGTTTCTTTCCCCATGCATATAAGGAGGATACTATGGCTCCGGAGCTGGTGCCTGCCATATGTGACGGCCTAATGCCAATTTCATCAAAAAACTTTAAAACCCCGGCGTGTGCTATGCCTTTAGACCCTCCGCCGGAGAGGATAATACCTATTGTGCTTCCTTCAAATTTCATTGGTGTGATTTTACAGCCTGACTAAATTACAGTTTTTTATCAGATGGCTTTCTTTTTGCTAAGTAAAGTTGAATTACTTTTGTATAAATTTTTGTTATGAACACATTAATAGAAAAAAGCCTGAATAACAGTTTTACCTATGCTGAGTACAGGAATCATATTTCGCAGCTGCTTCAGGACGGGCTAAGCACCGGGGCAACACAGTCTGAAGATCTCACGCATTACAGTACACTTAATGAAGTGCGTATGAACCGCCTTGATAAAACTATAAATATACCTCAGGAATTTAAAGACAGGCTGGCTACCCTTAAAAAAGAGCATATACTATTGGTTATTTCTGAAGGTTGGTGTGGCGATGCCGCCCAGCTTGTTCCAATTATTAAAAAAATAGCTGATGAAAGTGATGAGCTGGAGTTAAGCATAGTGCTTCGTGACGATAATGATGCCCTAATGAATGAATATCTTACAAACGGGGCACGGTCTATACCAAAGCTTGTACTGGTAGAAAAGGATACACATATACCAAGGGGCAGCTGGGGACCAAGACCTCATGGAGCTGGCAAACTTATCATGGATTATAAAGCTAAGCATGGTATTATAGATCAGGAGGCAAAGACAGAATTGCAAAAATGGTATTTGCACGATAAAGGCCTTAGTACTATAGAAGAAATAACATTATTGCTGGAGAATGCAGAAAATATGTAATAAAAAATCCGCTCATGAGCGGATTTTTTATTTTATAGAGTTTTGTTAGGCTATAACGTGCCTACAATATCCAGTTTGTCAGATGCAGACATGCCCCCCGGATTACATCCCGGCAACCCTTCGGGAATCGCTGCATTTATAGACTTATAATATTCTACCCATGCCGGGAAAAACTCATCTGTGCCGGGTTGTTTATAAGTCATGGGCTGCAACTCAAAAAAAGGTTTCCCTTTGTTAGCATGCTTAAAGGCATCATATATA
This sequence comes from uncultured Flavobacterium sp., assembly GCA_946886675.1. The sequence continues at coordinate 2,848 of CAMPIZ010000035.1, read as the reverse complement.
AGTTCGCTGCAGTAATAAGCATTATTGTTATAAACATAAAAATCGTCATACGGAACACCAAGCTGTTTTAGGGAAAAGCTTACTGCCTGCGGTATTAGCTTTTCATATTTTTTTTTCAGCCTTCCTACATACATAGACTTATTTGTGTTTTTTGAGAATTCTGAAAGAGGTGTAAGGCGCACGGCACTCCCGGCCGCTTCTATCACAAAAATGGTGTCGTTGCGATGGTAAACCATGCCCATGTGGCTAAAATCGTTTTCATTATACCCCTCTGTTACGGCTTCTATAGCATCACAAAGAGGGCCGCAATCCATATTCTGAAAAATAAGGTCCCCATCCTTAAGCTCTGTTTTTTGTGCAAAAAGACTATTTGCTAATAGTATAAAAAACAATATTTTTTTCATTATTCAAGGCTTAAAATGCTCATTCCTATACTAAAGCTTCCTATTTCACTGTATCCGTGCAGAGGGTATCCATAGCGGCTAAGATCAATAAAAATACATATTTCATTGTCTAATATCAAGCCCAGCTTGTATTTTTGGTATAATCCTGAAAGATCCCCACGGCCCAGGGCAAAGGCAGTGCCAAGTCCATATTCTGCATAAATGCCTGTATATCCTATTTGTGGATTAAACATAACAGAGCCATATACCGGAGCAGAAACCAGTTTATGTTTTATACGCCAGTCTATTCCTGTATTAATGCTTACGCCAACCCATTTCCTGTAATGCATCCCCAAGCCTACGTTTAAACACACGCCATCAGGTATTAATCTGTTGTCATCCCTTTTTGTACCATAATATTTGCCAAAATTAGGGTTGCTTTGTATAGGAATGCTGAAACCAATTTGAGAAAAGATATGCTTTTTAATTTTTGGCTCTTTTTCATTGCTGCCCTCTTCGGTAACAAATACTGTTTGTTGGCCAAGGCAAAATGCCGGGGATAAAGCAATTATAAAAAATAAAAGTTTAAGGCCTGATTTCATCTTCAAAAGCTTCGGGTGTAATTGCGCCTTCTACAGAGAACTCACCTATTTTGGTGCGGCGTAATGCTGTAAGGTGTGCGCCGGAGTTAAGTGCCTGTCCAAAATCGTATGCCAGCGAACGTATGTAGGTACCTTTACTGCACACTACCCTGAAATCAATTTCTGGTAATGCAATCCGGGTAATCTCAAATTCGTGGATGGTGGTTTTGCGTGCTGCAATCTCTACTTCCTCTCCTTTACGGGCATGCTCATACAAACGCTTCCCATCTTTCTTTATAGCCGAAAAAACCGGGGGTTTCTGGTCTATCTCGCCCATAAACTGCTGTATGGTTTGCGTTATTAATTCTTCGGTTATATGCTCTGTAGGGTAGGTAGCGTTTATTTCAGTTTCCAGGTCATAAGACGGGGTAGTGGCACCTATGTGAAAAGTACCTGTATACTCTTTAACCATGCCCTGTAATTCTGGTATACGTTTGGTGAATTTGCCGGTGCATACTATAAGCAGTCCGCTGGCTAAAGGGTCTAAAGTACCTGCATGCCCTACCTTTATTTTTTTTAGCCCCATGTGCTTTTTTAAAGCCCATTTTATTTTATTCACCGCCTGAAAAGAACTCCAGTGCAGCGGTTTGTCTATGCGTAAAACTTTACCTTCGGTAAATTCTTCGGGTGTTGCCAAAGCAAAATTATTTGTAAGTTAAAAAGTAAGCCAAAAGCAGTATGCCGGCAATTATTCTGTACCAGCCCCACGGTTTAAAGCCATATTTTTTGATAAGGCCTATAAAACCTTTAATGGCAATAATAGCAACTATAAAAGCAATAACATTGCCTATAAAAAACATTTTAAGATTATCCGGCGACTGGGTTAAAAGTTCGTAGCCTTTTAATCCGGTATGCTCATAGGTTTTAAAACAAACAGTGTATACAGTAGCTGCCAGCATGGTAGGCACAGCAAGAAAAAAAGAAAATTCTGCAGCAGTTTCGCGAGTAAGCCCCTGCTGCATGCCGCCAATAATAGAAGCTGCCGAACGGCTTGTGCCCGGCATCATGGCAAGGCATTGCCAAAAACCTATGGTTACTGCCTTTTTAATGGTAATATCTTCTTCTTTGGTAATAGTGGTTTTTTTAATAAAAAAGTCCTCGATAAACAATAGTATAACCCCGCCAATAATTAATACTATGGCAATAGGTATGGGGTTGCCCAGCGCCTGCTCTATCATATCATCAAAAAGCTTCCCTAAAATAAGGGCAGGTACTACAGCACAGGCCAGTTTTATATAAAAGTTAAGTTTGCTGAAATCAAAAAACTTACGCCAGTACAAAGCTACAACTGCCAGTATGGCGCCAAATTGTATGGACACCTGAAACAGTTTTACAAAGTCGTTTTCCTGTATGCCATAGTAAGAGCTGGCAAAAATCATGTGTGCGGTAGAGGAAACAGGCAAATATTCGGTAAGGCCTTCAATGATGGCTAATATAATGGCTTGTATGAAATCCATCTATTTACTTTTTGTTTTTGAAGTTCTTAATTTCGGCATCTTCCGGAAAGTGTTCACCTTCTCCGGTTTTTACTTTAGGGTACGGATTCTTAAGAATGGAATAAATAGTAATGCCAAAACCTAAAAGCACTACGGTAGGAGCAAGCCTTATCCTTCTGAAGTTAAATATTTCCTCATTAAAAACTTTTGGGTTGTCACTGCCTCCTCCTGCCATAAGTATAAAACCTAGCGCAATAACTGCCAGTCCTACAAGCAGTATTTTATAAGGGCATTCAGAGATTCTGATGTTACAAGTTCTTCGGACCCTGATTCACTTGTAGATCGGAATGAAGTATTCAATATCTATGATACATGCCTGAAGATCCTT
>CAMPIZ010000034.1 GCA_946886675.1 uncultured Flavobacterium sp. | reverse complement strand
GTGCAGGTACTTTCGCTCAGTTAATGGCAAGAGACGGAAAATATGCTACAATCAAAATGCCTTCAGGTGAAACAAGGTTAATCCTTTTAACTTGTATGGCTACAATTGGGGCGGTTTCTAACTCTGATCACCAACTTGTTGTATCTGGTAAAGCAGGTAGGTCAAGATGGTTAGGCAGAAGGCCAAGAACAAGACCAGTAGCGATGAACCCGGTAGATCACCCAATGGGTGGTGGTGAAGGACGTTCTTCTGGAGGTCATCCACGTTCAAGAAAAGGTCTTCCGGCTAAAGGTTACAGAACTCGTTCTAAAGTTAACCCGAGTAATAAGTATATCGTAGAACGTAGAAAGAAATAATAAGTAAGATATGGCACGTTCATTAAAGAAAGGACCTTTCGTTCACTATAAATTAGAAAAGAAAGTTCAGGAAAATATCGAGAAAGGTAACAAAGGAGTTGTTAAGACATGGTCTAGAGCTTCTATGATTACTCCGGATTTTGTTGGGCAGACTATCGCAGTTCACAACGGGCGTCAATTCGTTCCGGTTTATGTTACAGAGAACATGGTAGGTCATAAGTTAGGAGAATTTTCACCAACAAGATCTTTCAGGGGTCATGCCGGTGCAAAAAATAAAGGTAAAAAATAATAAGAAGCTATGGGAGTTCGTAAAAGAGAAAGAGCAGAGCAGATTAAAGAAGCTAACAGGCAGGTTGCGTTTGCTAAGTTAAATAACTGCCCTACTTCGCCTAGAAAAATGCGTATTGTAGCAGATTTAGTAAGAGGCCAGAAAGTAGAATTAGCTCTTAATATATTAAAATTCAATAGTAAGGAAGCTTCTCGCAAGCTTGAGAAACTTTTACTTTCTGCTATCAACAACTGGCAGCAGAAAAACGCAGAAGAGAGCTTAGAAGATGCCGGACTATTTGTTAAGGAGATCAGAGTTGATGGCGGTATGATGCTTAAAAGGCTAAGACCGGCTCCTCAGGGTCGCGCTCACAGAATAAGAAAACGCTCTAACCACGTTACAATCGTACTTGGAGCTAATAACAATAACACACAAAGCAATTAATAAACAGTATGGGACAAAAGACAAATCCAATAGGAAATCGCCTTGGTATCATCAGAGGATGGGATTCCAACTGGTATGGTGGAAATGATTACGGTGATAAACTTGCCGAAGATCATAAAATCAGAAAGTACATCCATGCCCGTTTATCAAAAGCAAGTGTGTCTAAAGTAATCATCGAGAGAACTTTAAAGCTTGTAACCGTTACTATCACCACTGCACGTCCTGGTATCATTATCGGGAAAGGCGGCCAGGAGGTAGACAAGCTGAAAGAAGAACTTAAGAAAATTACTGACAAAGAGGTTCAAATTAACATCTTTGAAATCAAAAGGCCAGAACTTGATGCTTACCTGGTAGGTTCAAGCATAGCGCGCCAGATAGAAAGCCGTATTTCTTACAGAAGGGCTATCAAAATGGCAATCGCAGCTGCTATGCGTATGAATGCAGAGGGTATTAAAGTGATGATTTCAGGCCGTCTTAACGGTGCTGAGATGGCGCGTTCAGAAATGTTCAAAGAAGGTAGGATTCCTCTATCAACTTTCAGAGCTGACATTGATTATGCACTAGCTGAAGCTCATACTACTTATGGTAGAATGGGTATCAAAGTGTGGATCATGAAAGGCGAGGTTTACGGTAAAAGAGATCTTTCTCCGTTAGTAGGTATGGATAAAAAACAATCCAAATCTTCAGGATCAGGAAAACCGTCTGCAGGTGCAGGTAAACCGGGCCAACGCAAAAGAAAGTAATTATTTAAACTAAAGAAAAATGTTACAGCCTAAAAGAACAAAATACCGTAAGGTACAAAAAGGTAAAATGAAGGGCGTGTCTCAAAGAGGTCATGAACTTTCTAATGGAATGTTTGGTATAAAATCTTTAGATTCATCTTTTATTACTTCCCGTCAAATCGAGGCTGCACGTATTGCTGCAACCCGTTATATGAAAAGGGAAGGTCAGTTGTGGATTAAAATTTTCCCGGACAAGCCTATTACAAAAAAGCCTCTTGAGGTACGTATGGGTAAAGGTAAAGGTGCAGTTGAATATTGGGCTGCCGTAGTAAAACCGGGAAGAATAATGTTTGAAGTTGGTGGAGTGCCTTTGTCAATAGCAAAAGAGGCTTTACGCCTTGCTGCACAAAAGCTTCCTGTAAAAACTAAGTTTATTGTTGCCAGAGATTTCGAAGCATAATCTAAATTTATTATGAAACAATCAGAAATTAAAGATCTATCTGCAGCTGAGTTACAAAGTAAACTTGGTGAGTTACAGAAAACATATGCCGATCTAAAATCAGCTCACGCTATATCTCCAATTGAGAACCCATTACAAATAAGAACTGTAAGAAGGTCTATTGCAAGAGTAGCTACTGAGCTTAGCAAAAGAGAGTTACAATAATTGGTATTCTGCTAAAAGATGGAAAAAAGAAATTTAAGAAAAGAGAGAATAGGTGTAGTTACCAGTAATAAAATGGTTAAATCCATTGTTGTTTCTGAAACTAAAAAAGTAAAGCACCCATTGTATGGTAAGTTCGTGTTAAAAACTAAAAAATATGTTGCACACGACGAAAAAAACGACTGTAACATTGGAGATACAGTAAGGATTATGGAAACACGTCCTTTAAGTAAAACCAAATGTTGGAGATTAGTGGAAATCATTGAAAGAGCGAAGTAATTATGGTACAACAGGAATCTAGACTTAAAGTAGCAGACAACACGGGAGCAAAAGAAGTTTTGACTATCCGTGTATTAGGGGGTACGAAAAGACGTTACGCCTCTGTTGGAGATAAAATTGTAGTTTCTATTAAAGATGCAACTCCTAACGGAAACGTTAAAAAAGGAGCGGTGTCAACTGCAGTTGTTGTACGTACCAAAAAAGAAGTGAGAAGAGCCGACGGTTCATACATTAGGTTTGATGATAACGCTTGCGTATTATTAAACGCTGCTGGTGAAATGAGGGGAACTCGTGTTTTTGGTCCTGTAGCAAGAGAACTTCGTGAAAAACAATTCATGAAAATTGTATCATTGGCACCGGAAGTGCTTTAATTGTTTTTAAAGATGACAAAGCTAAAGATAAAATCAGGAGATACTGTAAGAGTTATGGCCGGAGACCACAAAGGGTCTGAAGGTAAAGTTCTTAAAGTGCTTCGTGATAAAAACAAAGCGATCGTAGAAGGCGTTAACATGGTGTCTAAGCACACTAAACCAAGCGCTAAAAACCCTCAGGGTGGTATCGTGAAGAAAGAAGCTCCTATCCACATTTCTAATATTGCACTTGTAGATCCTAAATCTAAGGAAACTACAAGAACAGGTGTTAGGACTGAAGGAGATAAGAAAGTGAGATTTTCAAAAAAATCTAATCAAGTATTATAGTGATGGCTTATATACCAAGATTAAAAGAAGAATATAAGAGCAGAGTTGTTTCTGCTCTTAAAGAAGAATTCGGTTATAAAAACGTGATGATGGTTCCAAAACTTGAAAAGATCGTTTTAAGCCGTGGAGTTGGTGCAGCTGTGTCTGATAAGAAATTAATAGACCACGCTGTTGAAGAGTTAACAAAAATTACCGGCCAGAAAGCTGTGTCTACCATTTCTAAGAAAGACGTTGCTTCTTTCAAATTAAGAAAAGGTATGCCTATTGGTGCTAAGGTTACTCTTCGTGGAGAGAGAATGTATGAGTTTTTAGACAGGCTTATTACTTCTGCACTTCCACGTGTACGTGACTTTGGTGGTATTAAGGCAACAGGTTTTGACGGTAGGGGTAACTACAACCTGGGTGTTACTGAGCAAATCATTTTCCCTGAAATTGATATTGATAAAGTAAACAAAATCGCAGGTTTAGATATTACATTTGTAACTTCTGCACAAACTGATAAAGAAGCGAAGTCATTATTAACTGAATTAGGTTTACCTTTTAAAAAGAACTAAGATATGGCTAAAGAATCAATGAAAGCCCGCGAGGTAAAAAGACAAGCATTAGTAGAAAAATATGCTGAAAAGAGAAAGGCTCTTTTAGAAGCCGGAGACTATGAAGCACTTCAAAAACTACCTAAAAATGCTTCTCCTGTACGTTTACACAACCGTTGTAAGTTAACAGGAAGACCAAGAGGGTACATGCGTCAGTTTGGTATATCCCGTGTTACTTTCCGTGAGATGGCTAACCAGGGTTTAATACCGGGAGTTAAAAAAGCCAGCTGGTAATAAAAAAATTATAAATTGGTTTCAGGTTCGGCCGTAACAGGCCGAAAACCGTTACCGCAAATTACTAAATATGTATACAGATCCTATCGCAGATTATCTAACGAGAGTTAGAAACGCAGTAAGGGCTAACCACAAAGTGGTTGAAATACCTGCTTCTAACCTTAAGAAAGAGATCACAAAGATTTTATTCGATCAGGGATATATCTTAAGCTACAAATTTGAAGACAACTCTGTTCAGGGTACTATCAAAATAGCTCTTAAGTATGATAAAGACACTAAAGAGCCTGTAATTAAAGATATCCAGAGAATTAGTAAACCAGGTTTACGTAAATATGCAGGTTCTACAGAACTACCAAGAATCCTTAACGGATTAGGTATAGCTATCGTTTCTACTTCTAGAGGTCTTATGACCGGGAAACAGGCTAAACAACTTAACGTAGGTGGTGAGATAATCTGTTACGTATACTAATAATAAAGACTTATACGAGATGTCAAGAATAGGTAAAAATCCAATTGCAATACCGTCGGGAGTAACAGTAGATGTTAAAGACGACGTTGTTACAGTTAAAGGAAAAAAAGGCGAGCTTACCCAAAACTTTGAAGATGTTACTGTAAAGGTAGAAGAGGGTAAGGTTATAGTTGAAAGGTCTTCTGACAATAAAGTTGAAAGATCTAAGCACGGTTTATACAGAGCGCTAATCAATAACATGATTTTAGGTGTTTCTGAAGGCTTTACTAAGCAGCTTGAATTGGTAGGGGTAGGTTACAGAGCTTCAAACCAGGGTAATAAAATTGATATAGCTCTTGGTTTTTCTCACAACATCGTTTTTGAAGTTGTACCTGAAGTTACTGTAGAAACTGTATCAGAAAAAGGTAAAAATCCTATTATTAAACTAGCTTCTCATGATAAACAACTTTTAGGACAGGTTGCAGCAAAGATTAGATCTTTCCGTAAGCCTGAGCCATACAAAGGAAAAGGAGTTAAGTTTGTAGGTGAAGTATTAAGAAGAAAAGCAGGTAAATCAGCTTAAAAATTAAGACTATGTCATTAACAAAATCTGAAAGAAGACAAAGAATTAAGTTCAGAATCAGAAAGATTGTAAGCGGATCTACTGCTCAGCCAAGACTTTCTGTTTTCAGGAGCAATAAAGAAATCTATGCTCAAATCATAGACGACGTTAACGGTGTTACTTTAGTTTCTGCCTCTTCAAGAGAGAAAGAAGTTGCTAAAGGTACTAACATTGAAACTGCTGCTGCAGTAGGTAAACTTGTAGCTGAAAGAGCTTTGAAAGCAGGTATAGAAACCATCACTTTTGACAGGGGCGGTTACCTTTACCACGGACGTGTTAAATCATTAGCTGAAGGCGCAAGAGAAGCCGGACTTAAATTCTAAGAAATTATGTATCATAATTATAAAAACGTAGAACTAGTAAAACCAAGCGGACTTGAATTAAAAGACCGCCTGGTTGCTGTAAATCGTGTTACTAAAGTTACAAAAGGTGGTAGAGCTTTCGGTTTTTCTGCTATTGTAGTTGTAGGAGACGAGAATGGAGTTGTAGGCCACGGTCTTGGAAAATCTAAAGATGTATCTGAAGCTATTGCTAAGGCAGTAGAAGATGCAAAAAAGAACCTTGTTAGAATTCCTCTATCAAGCCAGACTGTTCCTCACGAGCAAAAAGGTAAATTTGGTGGTGCAAGAGTACTGCTAATGCCAGCTTCTCACGGTACGGGAGTTATCGCGGGTGGTGCTGTTCGTTCAGTTCTTGAGTCTGTGGGTATTCACGATGTATTATCAAAATCTCAGGGATCATCTAACCCTCATAATGTGGTAAAAGCTACTTTTGATGCTTTACTACAAATGAGAAGTGCGGCTACTGTTGCTAAGCAAAGAGGTGTATCTTTAGAAAAAGTATTCAAAGGTTAATTCAAGGAAAACATGGCAAAAATTTTAGTAAAACAAGTTAAAAGCAAAATCAACTGTCCTCTTACTCAAAAGAGAACTCTTGAAGCTTTAGGTCTTAAAAAAATAGGACAAGTTGTTGAACACGATGCAACTTCTGCTATCCTTGGAATGGTAAACAAAGTTAAACACTTGGTTTCTGTAGAAGAAACTAAATAACAATAACAACAGTTATGGATTTAAGTAACTTACAACCAGCTGAAGGTTCAGTTCACAATAAAAACAAGAGAGTAGGTAGAGGAGAAGGTTCCGGTAAAGGTGGTACTGCTGCACGTGGACACAAAGGAGCTAAATCCCGCTCTGGTTACTCTAAGAAAATTGGTTTTGAAGGAGGTCAGATGCCACTACAAAGACGTGTTCCTAAATTTGGTTTTAAAAACATAAACCGTAAGGAGTATGCAGGTGTAAACCTTGACACGCTTCAGGCTCTGGTAGATAACGGAATTGTTACTGATACTGTAGATTTTACAGTACTTGTAGAAAACCGTCTTGCTACTAAAAATGAACAGGTAAAGATTTTAGGAAGAGGAGAGCTTAAGGCAAAACTAAAAGTAACTGCTCACAAATTTACTGCAACTGCTAAAGCTGCTATAGAGGCTGCTGGTGGTGAAGCTGTAAGTTTATAATCTTTATAGTCACATGAAAAAATTTTTAGAAGCGTTTATCAATGTTTGGAAAATAGAAGAACTAAAAAACAGAATTTTAGTTACTCTAGGATTGTTGCTTGTTTACCGTTTTGGTGCTCATGTAACATTGCCGGGTATTGATGCTACAAAATTAAATGGCTTAACTAATCAGACTCAGGAAGGTATTGGGTGGTTAATTGATGTATTTACAGGTGGTGCGTTTTCGCAGGCATCTGTATTTGCATTAGGTATCATGCCTTACATTTCTGCCTCTATCGTTGTGCAGTTAATGGGTATTGCGGTACCATACCTTCAGAAATTACAAAAAGAAGGTGAAAGTGGCCGTAAAAAAATCAATCAGATTACCCGTTGGCTAACAATAGTTATCACATTGGTTCAGGGTCCGGGTTATATTTATAACCTTTACAGAACCCTACCAGCTGATGCCTTTTTAATAAGTTCAAACTCAGTTCCTTTCATATTCTCTTCTGTAGTTATTTTAACTACAGGTACAATTTTTGCAATGTGGCTTGGTGAAAAAATTACCGATAAAGGTATTGGTAACGGTATATCACTGTTAATCCTTGTAGGTATTATTGCAAGGATGCCTCAGGCTTTCATTCAGGAATTCACATCCCGTGTAACTGAGAATAACGGAGGCCCAATGCTATTGGTTATTGAAGTAGTTATCTGGTTATTAATTATAATAGCTTGTATCCTGTTGATTATGGCTGTTAGAAAGATACCTGTACAGTACGCACGCCGTACTGCCACAGGAGATTTTGAGCAGGACATGGCAGGTGGCAACAGGCAATGGATACCTCTAAAGCTTAATGCTGCGGGTGTAATGCCAATTATCTTTGCTCAGGCTATCATGTTTATACCAGCTGCACTTGCCGGACTTTCTAAGTCTGACGCTGCACAAACTATTACTACTCAGTTCCAGAATGTGTTCGGTTTGGCGTATAATATAGTTTTTGCGCTATTAATTATAATTTTTACGTACTTTTACACCGCGATTACAGTACCTACTAATAAAATGGCAGACGATCTTAAGAGAAGTGGCGGCTTTATACCAGGTGTTAGGCCAGGTGTTGAAACCGGAGATTATCTTGACAGGATCATGTCGTTGATTACATTCCCAGGCTCGCTATTCTTAGCACTTATTGCCGTGTTCCCGGCAGTGGTTGTTAGCCTTATGGGAGTACAATCGCAGTGGGCTTTGTTCTATGGCGGAACATCGCTGTTAATCATGGTGGGGGTTGCAATAGATACTATTCAGCAGATAAATTCATATTTGTTGAACAGACATTATGATGGTTTGATGAAAAGTGGTAAGAATAGAAAAGCAGTAGCTTAATAATTTTTATGGCGAAACAATCAGCAATAGAACAAGACGGATCAATCATAGAAGCATTATCAAATGCTATGTTCCGTGTAGAATTAGAAAACGGGCATATTGTAATTGCTCATATATCCGGTAAGATGCGTATGCACTACATTAAGCTGTTACCCGGCGATAAGGTAAAACTGGAAATGAGCCCTTATGATTTGTCTAAAGCAAGAATTACTTATAGATACTAATAGCTTATAAAATGAAAGTAAGAGCATCAGTAAAGAAAAGAAGTGCCGAGTGCATTATTGTGCGTAGAAAAGGCAGATTATATGTGATTAATAAAAAGAATCCTAGATTTAAACAAAGACAAGGATAATTATGGCAAGAATTGCAGGGGTAGATATACCTAAAAACAAAAGAGGAGTTATTGCTTTAACTTATATCTTTGGTATTGGTAAAAGCAGGGCTAAAGAAATCCTGGAAAAAGCTCAGGTTAGCGAAGATAAAAAGGTTCAGGAATGGAACGATGAAGAAATCGGTAACATTCGTGATGCTGTTTCTTACTTTAAAATAGAAGGTGAGCTTCGTTCTGAAATCCAGTTAAACATTAAGCGTTTAATGGATATAGGATGCTACAGAGGTATCCGCCACAGAGCTGGACTACCTTTAAGAGGTCAGCGTACTAAGAATAACTCGAGAACAAGAAAAGGTAAGAGAAAAACTGTTGCTAACAAGAAAAAAGCAACTAAATAATAAGTAGTAGTATGGCTAAAGCGAATACAAAAAAACGTAAAGTTATTGTTGAGTCAACAGGCGAAGCTCATATTAGTGCAACTTTTAATAACATCATCATTTCTTTAACTAATAAAAAAGGTGAAGTTATATCATGGTCATCTGCCGGTAAAATGGGCTTCAGAGGTTCTAAAAAGAATACTCCGTATGCAGCTCAGATGGCAGCAGAAGATTGCAGCAAAGTTGCTATTGAGGCTGGTCTTAAGAAAGTAAAAGTTTACGTTAAAGGTCCTGGTAATGGTAGAGAATCTGCTATCAGGTCACTTCATAACGGAGGAATTGAGGTTACAGAAATTATTGATGTAACTCCACTGCCACACAACGGTTGCCGTCCTCCTAAGAGAAGAAGAGTTTAATTATATATTTAGAGTATAACCAAACAGGAAAAAGGGTTATCGGAGGATGAGACCTGAATTCATAATCCCCTGTTTATAAATTTTTAAAATGGCAAGATATACTGGTCCTAAAACTAAAATCGCCCGTAAATTTGGTGAGGCGATCTTCGGAGACGACAAAGCCTTCGAAAAAAGAAATTACCCTCCAGGGCAACATGGTTTAGCTAAGAGAAGAGGTAAAAAATCTGAATATGCTGTTCAGTTAATGGAAAAGCAAAAAGCTAAGTACACTTACGGCGTTCTTGAAAAACAATTCAGGAACCTGTATGAAAAAGCAGCTGCTACTAAAGGAGTAACAGGTGAAGTACTTTTACAGCTTTGTGAAGCAAGACTTGACAACGTGGTTTACAGAATGGGCATTGCACCTTCAAGAAGGGCTGCAAGACAAATTGTATCACACAGGCATATTACAGTAAACGGCGAATTGGTAAACATTCCTTCTTACCACCTTAAAGCCGGAGATAAAGTTGCAGTTCGTGAGAAATCAAAATCTCTGGACGCTATAGAGCGCTCTTTATCAAATTCTGCTCAGGTATATGAGTGGATAACTTGGAACAATGATACTAAAGAAGGTACTTTTGTTTCAGTACCTGCCAGGATACAAATCCCGGAAAACATCAAAGAACAACTAATCGTTGAGTTGTATAACAAATAATAATTGACATCAGTCGAAATATGGCAATATTTAATTTTCAAAAGCCCGATAAAGTTATCATGATCGATTCTACCGATTTCCAAGGTAAGTTTGAATTCAGACCTTTGGAACCGGGATACGGATTAACTGTTGGTAACGCACTAAGAAGAGTTTTGCTTTCTTCATTAGAAGGTTATGCAATTACTTCTGTTCGTATCGAAGGAGTTGACCACGAATTCTCTACAATAGCCGGGGTTGTTGAAGATGTTACTGAGATAATCCTGAACTTAAAACAAGTTCGTTTCAAGCGTCAGATAGAAGATATCGATAACGAATCTGTTACAGTATCTTTTACAGGGAAAGACCAGCTTACAGCCGGCGATTTTCAGAAGTTTATTTCAGGATTCCAGGTGTTAAACCCTGAGCTTGTTATCTGTAACATGGACAGCAAGATAAACGTAAACCTTGAGCTTACTATAGAGAAAGGAAGGGGTTATGTGCCTGCAGAAGAGAACAAGAAGCAGAACGC